>NZ_JBTNSY010000006.1:0-278790 GCF_054515735.1 Mycobacterium sp. ML4 | reverse complement strand
CCCTCCCCACCCGCGAGCAGACACAAACTCGCACAATTGGCGTGAGTTTCGTGCGAGTTCGCGTCTGCTCGGCGGCGGATGCGCGGGCCGGTCGGATCGCGCGTGCACCGTTCGTCGAATCGGTAGAGAGTGGAGCATGAGGCTTCGCTCGCTACCCGAGGAGACGACGAATGCAGTATTTCGCTCTGTTGATCAGTCATGAGCGCGACCTGACGCCCGCGGAACGCGCCGCCGAGATGGACGCCTACCAAAGCTTCCATCGCCGGGCGGCGGCAGCCATCCGCGGCGGAGATGCCCTGCTTCCCGCCGCCACCGGCGCACGGATCGACGGCGGCCCCGACGCACCGGTCATCACCGACGGCCCGTTCGCCGAAGGCGCCGAAGTGGCTTGTGGCTATTACCTTTTCGAAGCCGAAAACCTCGACGAGGCACTCTCCTTCGCGCGTGACATTCCGGTCGCCAAGCACGGCGCGGTGGAGGTACGGCCCACAGTCCACTCGACCGAACCGTCCCCCAAGCCTGGGGGCACTGACTGGCTTGCGCTGCTGTTAGAGCCGCCCGGAACCACTCACACGCCGCACACACCGGAGTGGGATGCGGTCGCGGCACGCCACGTCGAGTTTGCCGCCGCCGCGGGCGACCACATCGTCGGCGGCGCCGCGCTGCACGACCGGTCGACCGCGACGACCGTGCGGGTTCGCGACGGGGAGGTTCTCATCACCGACGGCCCCTACGCGGAAGCCGCCGAAGTGGCCAACGGCTTCTATGTGCTTAGCGCCGGCGACCGTGACGAAGCCATCAAGGTGGCGTCCATGATTCCCGCTTCCACGGTGCAGCTACGGCAACTGGCCGGCATCTCGGGGCTGTAGCCACACCGGATGGCCAACCTGGACGGCGTCTTTCGGCGGGAATGGGGACCCGCCGTCGCCGCCATCGCACGATGGTCGGGCGACCTCACCATCGCCGAGGACGCCGTCCAGGAGGCGTGCGCCGAAGCGCTGCGCAGCTGGCCCCGCGACGGCGTCCCGGATCGTCCCGGCGGATGGCTGATCACCGTCGCGCGCAATCGTGCCCGTGATCGGCTACGCCGCGAATCCATCCGTCCCGGAAAGGAATTGGCGGCTTTCGTGGACGATTTCCATGCCGGCTCCCCCGAGCCGCACCCGGTGCGCGACGACGAACTCCGGATGATGTTCACCTGCGCGCACCCCGCCCTGGACCGCCGGTCGCAACTCGCGCTCACACTGCGGCTGGTATCCGGATTGACGGTCGCCGAGATCGCCCGCGCCCTGTTGCAGACGGAGGCGGCGATCGGTCAGCGAATCACCCGGGCCAAGTACAAGATTCGGCACGCGAAGATCCCGCTGCGGGTGCCACCCGCCGAGCTGCTCCCCCAGCGCACACCGCACGTGCTCAGCTGCATCTACTCGGTGTTCACCGAGGGGTACTGGTCCACCGCGGGTCCGTCGGCGATCCGCGACGAGCTGTGCGACGAAGGGGTACGGCTGGCCGGCGAGCTGTGCGCTCTCATGCCACATCCGGAAGCGCACGCCCTGGCGGCCCTGGTGTTGCTCCATGATTCGCGACGTGCCACCCGGCTGGACGACGACGGAGCGCTGGTGCCACTGGACGAGCAGGACCGTCGCCGGTGGGACCGCGACCGGATCAGCCGCGGCCTGATTCAATTGCGGCAGGCGCGGGGATCGACCGGTCCCTATCTGCCGCAAGCCGTGATCGCCGCCATCCATGCGACGGCGCCGTCCTGGGAACAGACCGACTGGGCCGCGATATGCACCGCCTACGACCGGTTGTTGCGGCTGACCGATTCGCCGGTGGTGCTGGCCAACCGCGCGCTGGCGGTCGGCTTCCGCGACGGCCCGGACGTCGGCCTGGCAGCCCTGGACAAGGTGGCTCACGATCCGCGGCTGGCGCGGTCCAATCTCGTCGCGTCGGTGCGCGCGGACCTGTTGCGGCGGGCCGGGCGCCCCGCCGAAGCCCTGATCTGGTACCGAAAGGCATTGGAGCTCAACACTTCTGAGCCCGGCCGCGACTTCCTGCGCCGTCGCATCACCGAATGCGGGGGCTGATTCCCCCGCCGAGCAGACACAAAGTCGCACCGGAACATGCGTTCCGGTGCGACTTTGTGTCTGCTCCCGCGCCAATGGCGCGCGCTCACTCCGCCTCGGGGCCAGATGCTCGGCTACCCTCGCGGCGCCCGAAGGCGCCGCTCACTCCGCCTCGGGGCCAGATGCTCGGCTACCCTCGCGGCGCCCGAAGGCGCCGCTCACTCCGCCTCGGCGGTGAAGTTGCGGGTGATCGACGGGTCGACCGGGATACCCGGACCAGTCGTCGTCGACACGGTCACCTTCTTGAGGTAGCGACCCTTGGACGCCGACGGCTTGTGCCGCAGCACCTCATCGAGTGCGGCCCCGTAATTCTCCGCGAGCTTCTTCTCGTCGAAAGATGCCTTGCCGATCACAAAGTGCAGGTTGGCCTGCTTGTCGACACGGAAGTTGATCTTGCCGCCCTTGATGTCGGCGACGGCCTTAGCGACATCGGGGGTTACGGTGCCGGTCTTGGGGTTCGGCATCAAACCGCGCGGCCCCAGCACGCGGGCGATGCGTCCAACCTTGGCCATCTGATCGGGAGTCGCAATGGCGGCGTCGAACTCCAGGAAACCGCCCTGAATCTTCTCGATCAGGTCGTCGCTTCCGACGACGTCTGCTCCCGCAGCAATCGCGGCGTCGGCCTTCTCACCGACCGCGAAGACGGCCACCCGGGCCGTCTTGCCCGTGCCGTGCGGCAGGTTGACGGTGCCGCGGACCATCTGGTCGGCCTTGCGCGGGTCGACGCCGAGCCGAATAGCCACCTCGACGGTCGCGTCCTGCTTGGTCGACGACGTCTCCTTGGCGAGCCTGGCAGCCTGCAGCGGGGTGTACAGATTGTTGCGATCCACCTTCTCGGCGGCCGCGCGGTATGCCTTGCTGGTCTTGCTCATTTCGTATCCAATCTGGGTGTTGGGTCCGTGGTTCTACGGGCCGAAGCTGGCCCTCCCACGCTGCTTGTCGAACTCCTCCTCGGGCCGCCAGCGGCCCGCATCGTGTCCGGGTTATTCGACAGTGATGCCCATCGACCGGGCGGTGCCGGCGATGATCTTGGCGGCCGCGTCGATGTCGTTGGCGTTGAGGTCCGTTTTCTTGGTCTCGGCGATCTCGCGCACCTGGTCCCAGGTCACCTTGGCGACCTTGGTCTTGTGCGGTTCCGCCGAGCCCTTCCCCACGCCGGCCGCCTTGAGTAGCAACTTGGCCGCGGGCGGCGTCTTCAACGCGAAGGTGAAACTGCGGTCCTCATAAACCGTGATCTCCACCGGGATAACCTGCCCACGCTGGCTTTCCGTCGCGGCGTTGTAGGCCTTGCAGAACTCCATGATGTTGACGCCGTGCTGACCGAGCGCGGGTCCGACCGGCGGCGCAGGGTTGGCCTGCCCGGCCACGATCTGCAGCTTGATCAGCCCGGTGACTTTCTTCTTCTTCGGGGCCATGAGTTTGTCCTACATTCCTTCCTGGTTTTGCAAAGTTCGAATGCCCTGAGGGCTAAATCTTGGACACCTGACTGAAGGTCAGTTCCACCGGTGTTTCGCGGCCGAAGATCGAGACCAGCACCTTGAGCTTCTGCTGTTCGGCGTTGACCTCGTTGATGGTGGCCGGCAGCGTCGCGAACGGTCCGTCCATCACCGTCACCGATTCGCCGACCTCGTAGTCGACCTCGAGAACAGGACGCTCCAGGCCACCGGTCTCCGCCGCGGCAGCGGTGCTGGCCGCCCCCTTGGCGGCCTTCTTCGCCGCACCCGGCGGCAGCAGGAACTTCACCACGTCGTCGAGCCTCAGCGCCGACGGACGCGAGGTCGCACCGACGAAACCGGTCACTCCCGGGGTATTGCGCACCGCGGCCCACGAGTCGTCGGTCAGATCCATACGCACCAGGATGTAACCGGGCAGCACCTTGCGGTTGACCTGCTTGCGCTGGCCGTTCTTGATCTCGGTGACCTCTTCGGTGGGAACCTCCACCTGAAAGATGTAGTCGCCGACGTCAAGATTCTGCACCCGGGTCTCGAGGTTGGCTTTCACCTTGTTCTCGTATCCCGCGTAGGAGTGGATGACGTACCAGTCGCCGGGCTTGCTGCGCAGCTCCGCCTTGAGTGCGGCCGCTGGGTCGACGTCTTCAGTAGGGGCCGCCGAGTCCTGCGGGGCGTCGGCCTCTTGCACGTCGACCGCCTCACCCGCGGACGTGTCACCGTCGAAGGTAGTCACGGTTCTTAGTCCTCTCTGTCACTCTCGAGTCTCAGCCGAACACCAACAGCACGAGTTTGCTCAGACCCAGGTCGGTGCCACCCACCAGCGCCACCATGAAGGCCAGGAAGACCAGCACCACCGACGTATAGGTGAGCATCTGCTTGCGGTTGGGCCAGATCACCTTCCGCATCTCGGCCACAACTTGCTTGAGGTAGTTGTAGACGAACACGAAGGGGTTGATCGAACTGGACGAACCGGCTTTCGTCGACTTCTTCGCCTTGTCTTTCTGACCCGACTTGGCCCTCGAAGTCTTCGCAGACTTCGTGGCGTCCTTTTTCGCCGAATCCTTCTTGGAGACCTCGAGGTCGGTCGACTCGTCGCCGCCGTCCTCGGCCTCTACCGCGCGCACCCGGGATCGCTTCCCGGTGGGACGCTGGGGTCGCGCCACCGCCTTGGTCACCACGGCACCGCCGTCGCCTGCGGCGTCGTCGGCAACGTCGCCTTCGTCGCTCACCGCGTGCTCCTTTGTTCGCTAGCTATGTCGCGGGCCGTACCGCTCGAAGTGGCCACCATCCAGTGTCCACCATGGCACGCGAGTCAGATGGTCCGCCTCCTCATGCGGCTAACCGTCAGCAGGGGCGACAGGACTTGAACCTGCAACCTGCGGTTTTGGAGACCGCTGCTCTGCCAGTTGAGCTACGCCCCTATTTTCCGGGGCTTACATGACTCGCGCGCCCCCCGTTCGGCAATCGCGAACCGACGGACAGCGCGCTTGTAATGGGAAAACCCCGAGGTCCGAGTGTACATGGACGCGCGAGCCAGATACTAATTACCCGGTTCGGACGACCTGGCCGGATTCCTTGTCCCATTTGAGCTGGATGGAGTTGTCCCCTTCGTGGCCCATCAGGGTCGTGTAGGCCTCCAGGACCAGAACGCCATGCTGGTTGTGACAGAAGTTCTTCGTCATGACGATGTCGGCGCCGAAACGCTCGTTGACCGACTCAATGCGCAGGCTGCCGAAGAGCTTGTCGCCGACATGGATCGGCGCGTGGTAGACGAACTTCTGGTCGACCTGCACGATCTGCATAGTCTCGAAGCCGACGTCGACGTTGCGGAAGAAATCGTCCTGGATGAGTTTCGCCAGGATCGTCACGAAGGTCAGCGGGGCGACGATGCGGTCGTAGCCGAATTCGGCGGCCGCGGCCTCGTCGTAGTAGGCCCGATCCTCACACTTGATCGATCTGGAGAATTGCCGAACTTGTTCCCGGCCCACCTCGAAGTAATCGGGATAGACAAACGTCATTCCGCGGATATCGGTTTTGAGGGCCATCCGCTAAGCCAGCTTCGCCGAGGCGATAGCCCGGCCGAAGATCTTCTTGCCACCGGTCGTCGCCGTCAGCGCGATGGTCACCGACTTGGTCTCCGGGTCAACGGACTTCACCCGGCCGCTGAACACCAACTCGGCACCTTTGCCGTCGTTGGGTACCGGGACGACCGCGGTGAACCGCACGTTGTACTCGGTGACAGCACCAGGGTCGCCCACCCACGACGTCACGTAGCCACCGCCAATACCCATGGTCAGCATGCCGTGGGCGATCACGGTGTCCAGCCCGACCATCTTGGCAATCTCATCGTCCCAGTGAATCGGGTTCAGATCACCGGAGACTCCCGCATAGTTGACCAGATCCTGACGGGTCAACGGGTAGACCCGCTCCGGGAGCGTGTCACCGACCTTGACGGAACTGAACTCACGCAGAGGCATCGGCAAATCCTACTTCCCCGTCTTCACCGGCACGTCCCGCCAGGGTCGTGTACGTCTCCTGGACAATCTCGCCGGCATCGTTGGTGATGATGTTCTTGGTCACGATGATCTGGGTGCCATGTGCTTCACGCACCGCATCCACGTGCACGTCACAGTAGAGCTTGTCTCCCGCCACAATCGGCTTGACGAACTTCAGAACCTGGTCGACCTGGACGATCTGCTGGTCGGTGACCGCGATGTTGGCGTCTCTGAAGAATGCCGACTGCGCCTTGTAGCCGAATACGGAGATGAAGCACAAAGGGGCCGCCAGGCCGTCGTAGCCCAGTTCCGCTGCCGCCTTTTCGCCGAAGTAAGCCGGATCGTCATTCTGGACGGCGGTGGCGTACTCGCGGATCTTTTCCCGTTCCACGACGTAATGGTCGGGGTAGCGGTAATGCATCCCGAGGATCTTTTCGGACAGGGCCACAGTTCTCGAACCTACCTAGTCGACTCTCTGTAATTAGGTGCGCGATCAGCGCGTTTCGCGGTGCCCCTGGTGCTTACCGCAGTTCGGGCAGAACTTCTTCAGCTCGAGACGGTCCGGGTCGTTGCGGCGGTTCTTCTTGGTGATGTAATTGCGGTGCTTGCACACCTCGCACGCCAAGGTGATTTTCGGCCGCACGTCGGTACTGGAAGCCATGACGGTTCTCTCTCAAATCTCTCGAAGTCTCAGTATTCACTTGTAGTACTCGTTGTATCTGTAGCGATGGCCGGACTCGAACCGGCGACCTAACGATTATGAGTCGTTCGCTCTAACCGACTGAGCTACATCGCCTCTGGGGCCGCGCACGTGCTCGGCGTCCGCCGAGCCCCCTAACGGAATCGAACCGTTGACCTTTTCCTTACCATGGAAACGCTCTACCGACTGAGCTAAGGGGGCCGTTCACCCGTAGCGACCTGACCTAGCCGCGGGCCAAAAAGAGGGTACAGCCTGGCGCACAGCGTCTCCAAACCACGTGCGCCGACCGACGTGGCCGACCGGTCAACCGGTGTCGGTGTCGCGGTGCAACGACCAGGCACTGAGGTCGCTGAACTCGTCGAAGTCGCCCTCGGTGGCCTCGGGCCCGGAATTGTCCGCCACATCGATCAGTGCCCGCAACGCGAGATTGACGGCCTCCCGTGCATCGGCCACGTGATAGCGGCGAATGACCTCTTCGACCAGGTCGACGTCGAGTACGATCTCGACCCTCTTCAACATGGACCGATATTAGCGATTCCTGCGCGTTCAGGCACCGGCCGAAGGCCAGGTTAAGCGTATTTTTCAGCTACCCATAGTCTGGTGTCGTGGCAAATTCAGACCGGCTGTATTTCCGGCAGCTGCTTTCCGGCCGCGATTTCGCGGCCGGCGACGTGATCGCGGCGCAAATGCGCAACTTCGCCTACCTGATCGGTGACCGTGAGACCGGGGACGCGGTGGTGGTGGATCCGGCCTATGCGGCCGGGGATCTGGTCGACGCTCTCGAGGCCGACGACATGCACTTGTCGGGGGTTCTCGTCACCCACCACCACCCGGACCACATCGGCGGCTCGATGATGGGCTTTGCCCTCAAGGGCCTCGCGGAGCTGCTGGAACGGGTCAGCGTACCGGTGCATGTGAACACCCACGAGGCGCTGTGGGTTTCCCGTACCACCGGGATTCCGACGGGCGATCTCACCACCCATGAGCACCGGGACAAGATCGGCGTCGGCGACATAGAGATCGAGCTGCTGCATACTCCCGGGCACACTCCGGGCAGCCAATGCTTCCTGCTCGACGGACGAATGGTAGCGGGCGACACGCTGTTCCTCGACGGCTGCGGACGCACTGACTTCCCCGGCGGTGATTCCGACGAGATGTACCGCAGTCTGCAGCAACTCGCGGCACTTCCCGGCGATCCGACGGTGTTTCCCGGGCACTGGTACTCGGCCGACCCGAACGCCTCGCTCTCGACGGTCAAACGCTCGAATTACGTCTACCGCCCGGCCAATCTCGACCAGTGGCGAATGATGATGGGCGGTTGACAGCTCGGCGAACGAAGACGGCCTTTCTGCGCACGCCCGATAGCTTCCGCAGCAAGACACGGGAAGCCCCTCTACGATCAGTGCAGCTGAGTACCGGGTCCGAGGATTTAGCGGAGGGTGGGTTCCCATGGGGTGGGTCCAAGGTAGCTGGCCGGCAAGCTGGCATGGCATCGAAAACGTCGAGTCCAGCACCTGGTTGGTCTGGGCAGCGTGGGCAGCACTCGCACTCGGTGTTGTTGCGCTGATCTTCACGCATCGCCAGCTGCAGCGCAATCGCGCGCTGGCGGCGGAGCAGACGCGCCCGCACGTCGCCATGCTGATGGAGCCGCACGTCGCCGACTGGCACGTCATCGAGCTGGTGGTGCGCAACTTCGGTCGCACCGCGGCATACGACATCCGATTCGACTTTCCCAATCCCCCGACCGTCGCCGAATACGAGAACGCCTCAGACGGTTACGCCGACGTCGTGGAATTGCAGCTCCCCCGGGAGTTGCCGACCCTGGCGCCCGGACAGGAGTGGCGGATGGTGTGGGACTCCGCCCTGGACCGTGCGGAAATAGGGCACGGCGTCGAATCACGCTTCGAGGGCACCGTGATCTACTACGACCGCCCCGAGCAGCCGCGGGGATGGAAGTTCTGGCAACGCCCGCGGCAGCCGCTGCGGACCAAGGTGGTGCTCGACTGGGACGCTCTGCCGCCGGTTCAGCGCATTGAGCTGATGACGACCCACGACCTGGCTAAGCGGGAGAAGCAGAAGCTCGAGCTCCTGCGCAATTTGCTGACCTATTTCCACTACGCGAGCAAGGAAACCCGTCCCGAGGTGTTCCGCAGCGAGATCGACCGCATCAACCGCGCCGTGCAGGAAACTCAGGACAGATGGCGCACTCGCCAACTCGAAGAGCCTACCGACGTGAGCCTGCGCTGGGGTGACGCCGAAAACGAGTTGGGAAAGCACCGCAGCCAGCCAGTGTGAGCACCAGGCTTGGATCTGATTCAATCGACGGGTTATCCGTAGCGAAGGAGCAACCCATGAGCGGTCCGGTCGCCTATACCCACGACGAAACCATCGGGGTCATCCGGATGGACGACGGCAAGGTCAACGCGTTGGGACCGACGATGCAGCAGGCCCTCAACGACGCGCTCGACCAGGCCGACGCCGACAACGTCAAGGCGCTGGTGATCACCGGGAATCAGCGGGTGTTCAGCGGCGGGTTCGACCTGAAGATCCTGACCTCCGGCGAGGTGGCGCCCGCGATCGACATGCTGCGCGGCGGTTTCGAGCTCTCCTACCGGCTGCTGTCCTACCCCAAGCCGGTGGTGATGGCCTGCACCGGGCCCGCGATCGCAATGGGTTCGTTCCTGTTGTGCTCCGGTGACCACCGAATTGCCGCCCACGCGTACAACATTCAAGCCAATGAGGTCGCGATCGGCATGGTCATTCCGTGGGCCGCGCTGGAGGTGCTGAAACTCCGGCTGACCCAGTCGGCCTACCAGCAGGCCACCGGCCTGGCCAAGACGTTCTTCGGTGAAACCGCGCTCGCCGCCGGTTTCATCGATGAAATGGCACTCCCCGATCGGGTCATCGCCCGTGCCGAGGAGGCCGCGCACGAATTCGCCGGGCTGAACCAGTCTGCACACGCAGCGACCAAACTGCGGGCCCGCGCCGACGCCCTCAAGGCGATTCGCGCCGGGATCGACGGCATTGAGGGGGAGTTCGGCCTCTAGCGAAGGGCCTGATGTTTCGACGGTCCGCCGCCGGGTACGCGGGCCGCCATGGTAGCGGCGGACCTCATATCGCGCTGTCATCCTCAGACGCTGCGGCAGACGCGCTGGGCCAACGCCATGCTCAAAGAGTTGTCGCCGCAAGTGCATTGAGAGCCAGGTGGTGCGGCTGCCCGAACAACCGCGTCACACCGGGCGCCTCCTCCACCCCCAGGTCTGGCACCTCCCGCGCGGCCGCGTCACTGGAACTGGCGGAACCGCTCGAGATAGTCGACCCAGTTCCACGTCGACAGGAACGCTTGAGCCGCGTCGTAACCCTTGTCGTACAGCGCTTGCGCGTCTTTGCGGGAGATGCCGAAATCCAGGAAGTTGACCGCCGTCGAGTCGACTCGGATAGCCCGGGCACTCACCCATGGCTGGTTGAGATAGGTCTGGTCGTGGCCGACGAACATGGTGGTGATCAACTGCTCGAGAAGTACCGATGGGGGGCCCAGCAGGCGCAGCACGCCCACCCCGGGAATCAGTCGGTCGTTGCCTTCAGGCAACTGCGGCACCACCGTGATGCCGAACGTGGGCCAGCGGGGGGATTTGCAGTCCGGCCGGTCGAAGGAGTCGATGGGGAAGTTTGACAGCACACCTCCGTCGACCAGCGTGGACGTGCGTCCCGTGGCGCTGGTCAGGGTCACCGGCCGGAAGAAAAACGGGATCGACATCGAGGCGCGCACCGCATCGGCGACCGGCTGCTCGTCGGGGTCCAGTCCGTACAGCCGGCGGTAGTCCCAGGGCAGCCGCACCAGCTGACCGCTCGTCAGGTCGGTGACGGTGACCACCAGCCGGTAGCGGCGCTCGGCCGGTATCTGTCTGTCGCTCAGCGCCAGGTCGCCGAAGGTGCGCACACCGAGGTTCTTCAGCTCGCCGCGGATCCATTGATGGGCGAAATCGCCCCGGTAGATTCCGTTGTCATGTACCAGGCCCCATGCCGGGCCGACGACGGGGAGCTGACCGACCGGACCGGTGTCACGGAACTTCTCATACGGCAGGGTGAGCGCGAGTTCTCTGATCTGAGCGGTGGTCAGCTGGTCGCCGTTGGACGCGGCCGCCAGGATCGACCCGACGAGCGAACCCGCCGAGACACCGGAGACCCGTTTGAGTGAGTAGCCCGCTTGCATCACTGCGACGACCGCACCGACCAGACCGACCCCCTTGACGCCGCCGCCCGAAAGGACCATGTCCACAGGTTTGGCCCGCTTCGCGCCGGATCGCTGCACAATCATGGACGCTCCTTCAGTCTCGTGCCGAAGTCCATTGATAGGGAAGGAATTTCCCGTCGAACGTAACTACCACCCGGTCCCCGGACTCGTGTGATTTCTTCTCCAGGTCGACGCTGAAGTTGATCGCACTCATGATCCCGTCGCCGAACTGTTCGTGGATCACCTCTTTGAGAGCGGTGCCGTAGACCTGCAGTGCCTCATAGAACCGGTAGATGGTCGGATCGGTGGGCACCGCCCCGGCCAGGCCACCCCGGATCGGCGGGGCCGCCAGGATCGCGACGGCGGACGGGTCCAATCCCAGCATCTCGACCAGGACCCGGGCGAGATCCGCGGGGATAGGGTGCTGTCCCAGTAGCGCTGACGTGGTCCACAGCAGCGGCCGGTCGATGGCGTCGGCCAGTTGCTGCCAGGTGAGCCCCTGCGACAGGCGGGCCACGACGATCTGTTCGGTGATCTCGTTTCTGTTCACGGACCCAGAATGCACGTCAGGGCTGACAGTGCAGGACTCGGCTCACGCACCGCGTCACTCGACAAGTCGCCGAAGGTTTTTCAGGCTTTCATCCAGTGAACGACCCACCCAGCGCGACGCGACGCGGTCGGCGATCAGTCCGAGCAGGCCGCCTTCTGAGTTGTACGCCAGCCGGAACGTCACGGTGGTTCGCCCCGGCCCCGCATCGCGCAGCCGGAACCGGCCGCGCTGGGTAACACCGGTGATATTGATCCAGGCGAGGTCACGCGCCTTGTCGAGCTCCACCACTTCGGCGATACCCCCAACCGGAATCGAGCCGACCTTCCACAACACGGTGTAACGGGCGCCGACCCGGACCGGGCCTTCGGTCAGCGTCTCCCAGCGCTCCAGGTGTGCCAGAAAGGACGGGTAGCGATCGGGGTCGCTCAGCACCTTCCACACGGTGTCGCGATCCGCGTCGACGACGATCCGGCGTTCGACGCGCATCAGCCGATCACCGGGAACCGACGTTCGGCCGCGAGCCGGTCGACACCGGCCTGCAGGCTGGCGATCACTTCGTCGTACACGGCCTGGTCGTCATCGTGCACCTGGACTGGTTCCTGCACCTCGATGACGATCTTGGCCGGTAAGGGGATATGCCCCAACAAGTCACTGATGTTCAGCCCCCAGGGCACGGCAAGCGAGATGGGCACGCTCTTGAGCCGCGCCACCTTGTCGAGGAGCAGCAGTTTGGCCAGCCACTGGGCGCGTCCGAGGAACAACGCCGTCTCCTGCCCGCCGACGCTGGCCACCGGCACGATCGGCACACCGGTCTCGCGGGCCAGCCGCACGAAGCCTTTCCGACCGCCGAAATCAACGACGTGCCGCTGCCACGAGGGACGAAAAACCTCGTAGTCGCCCCCCGGATACACCAACACAGCGGCACCGGAATCCAGTGCCAGGCGGGCATTTTCGGGGCTGGCCGCCACGGTGCCGAACTTGCGGAGCCAGCGCAGCGGCGGATAGAGCGTGACCAGGTTGTGCGCAAGTTGATAAAACGGGCGTTCCACGCCGAAATACGAGCAGAACGCCAGGGTGAAGACGAACGTGTCGGGCGGTACGTTGCCGCCACTGTGGTTGCCGACCAACAGCACCGGCCCCTCAGGTGGGATGCGGTCAAGCCCCCGCACATCGGCCCGGAAATACAGCGACGCCAGCAGCCAGGTTCCGGGTAGCTGGTCGCGGATGAAATCCGGGTCGCGCTGGTCCAGGTCCGCTTTGGGTACCCGGTCCATGAGCTGCGTGCTCGCCCATCGGAGAGCATCCGCGATGCCGGCCATCGTTCAAGCGTGGCACATGCAGAGCCGAGGCGACGAGCGGCGTCTACCGGCGCCGTGGATGCGATCCGGCGCCCGGTGCCGAGTCACTACCGGCCACGATGAAGTCCCATTGCTGTCGGTTCCTGGCCGAGGGCGCGCCCGCCAGCCGGCCTCGGCGATGTGCAGCAGGTCTGCGTCGGTCACCGGGTCGGCCGCGTATTGCCGCACGTTGCGCCGCGCGCGAATCGCGTCCAGGTCTGCATGACGTCCACCCGCTCGGCGCAGTCAGCTCCTGCCCGCGCCCCTTTGTCCACCGCTAGCGCCGCCGGTGTCGGCGCGGCGGTCTAGGGTAGCCCGCGATGGCGCTTCATCTCCACCGTGCCGAACGGACCGACCTGCTGGCCGACGGCCTGGCTGCCCTGCTGGCCGAGCCACTGCCCGACCCGTTCGCCGATGAGCTTGTTCTGGTGCCTGCGCGCGGGGTGGAGCGCTGGCTCAGTCAGCGCCTCTCCCACCGGCTGGGATCCGCATCCGAGCGCGGTGACGGCGTCTGTGCGGGCGTGTCGTTCCGCAGCCCCACGTCACTGATCGCCGACATCACCGGCAGCGTCGACGATGACCCCTGGTCTGCGCAGGCCATGACGTGGCCGTTGCTCGAGGTGATCGACTGCTCGATGGCCGAGCCGTGGTGCCGTGCGTTGGCAAAACATCTGGGGCACTTCGATATTGGTGACGAAGCAGACCTGCGCCGGGGACGGCGGTATGCGGTGGCTCGCCGCCTGGCCGGGCTGTTCGCCTCCTACGCGCGGCAACGTCCCGGACTACTGGTCGACTGGCTGGACGGCGAACCGGGCAATCTCGACGCCGACCTGCACTGGCAGCCCGAATTGTGGCGCGCCCTGGTCCCTCTGATTCCCGCCGATCCGCCGCACATCAGGCACGCCACCACCATTGCCCGCTTGCGCGACGGTCCGGGCGACCTGCCGCCGCGATTGTCATTGTTCGGCCATACCCGGCTGGCGTGCACCGATGTGGAACTGCTCGAAGCCGTCGCCGTCCACCACGATCTTCATCTGTGGCTCCCCCACCCCAGCCACCGCCTGTGGCAGGCGCTCGCCGGCGTGCGCGGATCGGTGCCGCGGCGCGAGGACACCAGCCATCGCCACGTGGGCCATCCGCTGCTGGCGACCCTGGGACGGGATCTGCGCGAGCTGCAACGAAGCCTGCCGGCCGATCCCGCGACTGACGAAGCACTCGGTGAACCCGATCGCCCGGACACCCTGCTCGGCTGGCTGCAGTCCGATCTGGCCGCGGATGCGGTCCGGCCGGAAGGCCGCCTGCTCGCAGCGGACGATCGATCGGTACAGGTACACAGCTGTCACGGTCCGGCCCGGCAGATCGACGTGTTGCGCGAGGTACTGCTCGGCCTGCTCGCCGACGACCCGACGCTCGAACCACGCGACATCCTGGTGATGTGCCCCGACATCGAGACCTATGCGCCGTTGATCGTCGCGGACTTCGGCCTGGGCGATGTGGTGCACGGCGCGCACCCCGCTCATCGCCTTCGGGTGCGGCTCGCCGACCGCTCACTGCTGCAGACCAATCCGTTGCTGGGCGTGGCGTCGCAACTGCTGAATCTGGCCGGGGGCCGGGCCACCGCGAGTGAGGTGCTCAACCTCGCTCAAGCCGCCCCGGTGAGGGCGCGGTTCGGCCTCAGCGACGACGACCTGGAAGGCATCACCGGATGGGTGCGGCAGTCGAACATCCGGTGGGGTTTCGATCAGGAACACCGGAGGCCGTTCGGGGTCGACTTCGTACACAACACATGGCGGTTCGGTCTCGACCGGGTGCTGGCCGGCGTCGCGGTGTCCGAAACGTCCCATTCCTGGATCGACTCCACACTGCCGCTGGACGACGTCGGCAGCAACCGCGTCGGGTTGGTCGGCCAGTTCGCCGAGTACATCGACCGGTTGCAGCGGGTAGTCGGTTCGCTGACCGGCGCGCGACCGCTGCGGCAGTGGTTGACCGCGCTCGCCGACGGCATCGGCCTGCTGACTCTCATCGACGACGACGACACCTGGCAGACCCACCAGATGCAACGCGAGTTCTCCGACGTCCTGCGCACGGCGGGTTCCCGGGACCAGACCCTGATGCGGCTTGCCGACATCCGCGCCCTGTTGCAGCGGCACCTCGCCGGCCGTCCCACCCGGGCAAACTTCCGCACCGGCACGCTGACGGTCTGCACGATGGTTCCGATGCGTTCAGTCCCGCACCGGGTGGTGTGCCTGGTCGGCCTCGACGACGGAGTGTTCCCGCGCCTGGGCGTCGTGGACGGCGACGATGTGCTGGGCCGGCAACCGCTGACCGGCGAACGCGACATCCGTTCCGAAGACCGGCAGCTGTTGCTGGATGCCATCGGTGCGGCCACCGGGAATCTGGTGATCACCTATACCGGCGCCAACGAGTATTCAGGGCAGCGCCGCCCCCCCGCCGTGCCGCTGGCCGAGCTGCTCGACGCCCTGGACATGACCACCGCCGAGCGGGTCCGCTCTCGCATCGTCGTCGAACATCCGTTGCAGCCCTTCGATATTCGCAACGTCGAACGCAGTGCCCTGGTCGCCGGCACGCCGTTCAGCTTCGACCCGACTGTGCTGCGGGCAGCGCGCTCGGCGACCGGAGAACGATCCGAGCGGCCCGCACTGATCAACGGACTGTTGCCGGCGCCGCCTGCCCAGGACGTCGTCCTGGCCGATCTGGTCGCGTTCTTCAGGGATCCGGTGAAAGGCTTCTTCCGCGCCCTCGAGTACACCCTGCCCTGGGACGTCGACGGGGTGGCCGATGCCATGCCGGTCGACATCAATGCCCTCGAGGAATGGACCGTCGGCGACCGGATGCTCAGCGACATTCTGGGGGGCCTCGAACCGGATGACGCGCGGCACGCGGAATGGCGGCGCGGTACCCTGCCCCCGGGCCAACTCGGCTGGCGCAAGGTCACCGAGATACGCGACCAAGCGGCATTGCTGGCAGCGGCGGCGTTGCGGCACCGCCGAACCGACAGCGCAACGTACGACGTCGACATCGATCTGGGTGGGCGCCGCCTCACCGGCACGGTGCCGCAGGTGTTCGGTGACCGACTGGTATCGGTGACGTACTCCAAGCTCGACGGCAAGCACCTGCTCGAATCCTGGATTCCGTTGTTGGCGTTACACGCGCATCAGCCCGACCGGGACTGGGCGGCGGTCTGCATCGGCCGGCCCAAGCGCGGCACGACGCCCCGCGAAGCGCAACTGGGGAGCCCGCGTGAGGCGGCGCGCGCAGTGCTCCGGGACCTGGTGGCCATGTACGACGCCGGGCGCCGCGAGCCGATTCCGTTGCCCATCAAGACCTCCTACGCGTGGGCGGTGGCCCGGCACACCGGTGACGACCCGATGAAACAAGCGTCCTACCGCTGGAAGAGCGATCTCTATCCCGGCGAGGATCAGGCCCCGGCGCACGTCCGGGCCTGGGGCCGCAACGCGCGGTTGACCGAACTCATGCAACCGCTGCGGCCTGGTGAGGACCCCGCCGGGGAAGATCATCGTCTCGGGGCTTTCGCGGCCCGTCTCTGGCTGCCGCTGTTGCGGGCCGAGAGGCAGTCCGGATGATGCAACCGTTCGACCTGCTGGGACCGCTACCCGCCGAACGGTCCACCACGGTGCTGGAGGCCAGCGCTGGAACCGGCAAGACCTTCGCGCTGGCGGGTCTGGTGACCCGCTATGTCGCCGAAGGCCACGCGACGCTCGACGAGATGCTGCTGATCACCTTCGGACGGGCGGCCAGTCAGGAGCTTCGCGAGCGGGTACGCGGCCAAATAGTCGACGCGGTGTCCGCTTTCGAGGACCCCTCGGTCGCCGACGACAACGAGTTGGTGCAGCACCTGATCCGCGGCACCGATTCCGAACGCAGCGCGCGAAAGCAGCGACTGCGTGACGCGCTGGCCGGCTTCGACGCGTCCACGATCGCCACGATTCATCAGTTCTGCCAACTGGTGCTCAAGTCACTCGGCGCCGCCGGCGATACGGACGCCGGTGTGACCTTGCTCGAGGACCTCAACGACCTGGTCACCGAGATCGTCGACGACCTCTACCTGGCTCACTTCGGGCGGGAACGCAACGATCCGGCGTTGAGCTATCGCGAGGCGTTGCGAATAGCGCGCGCCGCGGTCGCGAACCCGTCCACCGAGCTACGGCCGCGTGACCCGGACCCGGGATCGCACGCGGCGGCCTGCATCGATTTCGCGAAAGACGTTCTCGCCGAAATGGAACGACGCAAACGACGCCGGGGCGTACTGGGGTACGACGATCTGCTCATTCGGCTGGCCGGCGCACTGGTCGCCGAAGACTCCCCCGCCCGCGTCCGGATGCACCAGCGTTGGCCCATCGTCATGGTCGACGAGTTTCAGGACACCGATCCGGTGCAGTGGCAGGTGATCGACCGGGCGTTCAGCGGGCAATCGACGCTCATCCTGATCGGTGATCCGAAGCAGGCGATCTACGCGTTCCGCGGCGGCGACATCGTCACCTACCTTCGCGCAGCCCGGACCGCGGGTGAGCGAAGGACGCTGGTCAGGAATTGGCGCAGCGACAGCGCGCTCGTCGAACGGTTACAGGCCGTGCTGCGCGGAGCAGAACTCGGCGACCCCGCGATCGTCGTTCACGACGTCGCAGCGACGCACCGGGGCCATCGCCTCACCGGCGCTCCCCACAACGATCCGTTTCGGCTTCGCGTTGTGCGACGAGCGGCTCTGGGCCGCAAAGCAACTCAGAATCTCCCCATCGACGAGCTGCGTGAGCACATCGGTCGCGACCTCGCCGCGGACATCGGTGGGCTGCTCGCCAGCGCGGCACGGTTCGACGGCAGACCCCTGCAAGCCCGCGACGTCGCGGTCATCGTCGAGAGCCACAAGGATGCCCGCGCCTGCCACCGCGCTCTCACCGAGGCGGGCATCCAGGCGGTCTATACCGGTGACTCGGACGTGTTCAGCTCCGAGGCCGCCGACGACTGGCTGTCACTGTTGGAGGCGTTCGACCAGCCACACCGTCCGGGTGTTGTCCGCGCCGCGGCAACGACGATGTTCTTCGGGAAGACCGCTCATGATCTGGCGGCCGGGGCGGACGCACTCACCGATGACGTCGCCGACACTCTGCGTGAGTGGGCAGACCACGCCCGCGAGCGTGGGGTCGCCGCCATTTTCGAGGCCGCACAGTTGAGCGGCATGGCCGATCGGGTGCTGTCCTGGTACGGCGGCGAGCGGCATATGACCGACCTGGCGCATGTCACCCAACTGCTGCAGGAGGTTGCCCACCGGGAGCACTACTCTCTTCCGGCGCTGCGCGATTGGTTGCGCGGCCAACGTGAGGAACGTGGCGGGAGCACCGAACGCAACCGGCGGATCGACAGTGACGCCGCCGCCGTTCAGATCATGACGGTCTGGGTAAGCAAGGGCTTGCAATACCCCGTGGTGTATCTGCCCTTCGCGTTCAATCGCAACGCCGGTGACCGCGATCTGGTGCTGTTCCACGACCGGGGAGCGCGTTGCCTGCATATCGGTGGCAAGGACAGTCCTGATTTCGCTACCGCCGAGAAGCTGGGCCGCAAGGAGACCGCCAGTGACGACAGCCGCCTGACATATGTCGCGTTGACCCGTGCCCAGTCACAGGTGGTGGCCTGGTGGTCGCCGGCGTACGGCGAACCCAACGGAGGCCTGTCGCGGCTGTTGCGAGGCCGACGGCCCGGCCAGTCGGAGGTCCCCGATCGCTGCGATCCGGTCAGGATCACTGACGACGAGGCGTGGGTGCGGCTTCGAGAGTGGCAGGATGCCGGCGGGCCGGTCGTGGAAGAATCTGCGATCGTCCCGGCACCGCGCGTGTCCGGCCATCCGAACTCGTCCGATCTCGGTATTCGCCACTTCCATCGCGCCATCGACACCGCGTGGCGGCGCACCTCCTATTCGGGGCTGATCCGAGTCGCCGAGCAAGCCGCGGGGGTGAGCAGCGAACCCGAAGTCACCGAGCTCGATGACGAAGTCGGCGACATTCCACTGGCCGCGGCGCCGTCGCCGCCGGACCTGCCCTCGCCGATGGCCGACCTGCCCTCGGGTGCCAAGTTCGGCTCGCTGGTGCACGCGGTGCTGGAAACCAGTGATCCGTTCGCTTCCGATATCGCCGCGGAGCTGGAGACGCAGATCGGTATTCATTCGCCATGGTGGCCGGTGGACGTCCCGGCACCGCAGCTTGCCGCGGCCCTGGTCCCAATGCACGACACGCCCCTGGGACCCCTGGCAGCCGGGCTGACGTTACGCCGAATCGGCCTCCCGGATCGGTTGCGGGAGTTGAACTTTGAGTTTCCGCTGGCCGGCGGCGACACGCGGGACCCGCACGTCGAGGTCCGGCTCGCCGACCTCGGGCTGCTCCTGCGCTCCCATCTGCCCGCGCAAGACCCGCTAGCCCCGTACTCCGACCGGTTGATCGGCGAGGCACTCGGTGGGCAATCGTTGCGCGGCTATCTCAGCGGTTCGATCGACGCAGTGCTGAGGATTGCGCATGGCGGCGCAGCGCGCTATCTGGTCGTCGACTACAAGACCAACTGGCTCGGTGAGCCGGATCGGCCGCTGACGGCCGCCGACTACACGGCGCCGAGAATGGCCGAGGCGATGCTGCACTCCGATTACCCACTGCAGGCGTTGCTGTACAGCGTGGTCCTGCACCGGTTTCTGCGTTGGCGGCTGCCGGATTACGATCCGTCACGATATCTCGGCGGGGTGCTGTACCTGTTTGTGCGCGGCATGTGCGGGCCCGATACTCCGGTGTCCAACGGCCATCCGGCCGGAGTGTTCAGCTGGGCGCCGCCGCCCGCGCTGATCACGGAACTCTCCGACCTGCTCGACGGCGGGCGGGCCGCCCCGTGACCACCGAGACCATTGATCCCGCCGACCGGCGTTACGCCATCAATGCCGCCGGGTTGCTGCGGACCTTCAACGACGCCGGGGTCATCGAAGCGGCGGATGTGCATGTCGCGCAGCGGCTTACGGCGATGGCACGCGAGCCCGATCCAACGGTCGCGCTCGCGCTGGCGCTGGTCGTACGCGCGCTGCGCGGCGGCTCGGTCTGTGTGGATCTGAGGTCGGTCGAGTCGCAGGTGGGCGTTGCCGATCTGCCGTGGCCGGCGGTGCGGCAGTGGGTTACCGCGGTGCTGGCCAGTTCGCTGGCCGGGCGGCCCCCGGTGCTACGGGTGTACGACGGCAATCTGCTCTATCTGGACCGGTACTGGCGCGAGGAGCAGCAGGTCGCCGACGACTTCCTGGCCCTGTTGGAAGCCGTCGGCGACTGGCGGGTTCCCGATGTCGGCCGGTTGTTCCCGGCCGGCTACGAGGAACAGCGCGAGGCGGCCGCCATTGCCCTCGAGCAGGGATTGACGGTTCTCACGGGCGGCCCGGGCACCGGCAAGACCACCACGGTAGCGCGGCTGCTGGCGCTGTTCGCCGAACAGGCGGAGCTCAATGGCAAGCTACCGCTGCGCATCGCGTTGGCGGCACCGACGGGCAAGGCAGCGGCCCGGTTGCACGAAGCGGTGCAACTCGAGCTCGACCAGCTCAACCCCGTTGATCAGCAACGGGTTTCGGGCCTGCGGGCAACAACGCTGCACCGGTTGTTGGGCAGCAGACCCGACACCTCGTCGCGGTTCCGCCATCATCGGGGCAACCGATTGCCACACGACGTGATCGTGGTCGACGAGACGTCCATGGTTTCACTGACAATGATGGCCCGGCTCCTGGAATCGGTACGCCCGCATACCCGGCTGCTTCTCGTCGGCGATCCCGACCAGCTGGCGTCGGTAGACGCTGGCGCGGTGCTGGCCGATCTGGTCGAGGGCCTGGACGCGCGTGCCGATGCCCGGATCGCGAAGCTGCGGACCTCACACCGGTTCGGCGAATCCATCGGCGCGCTGGCGTCATCGATTCGCGACGGGGACGCCGACCTCGCGATCGAGGTTTTGCGGGCGGGAGGCGATCACCTCGAATGGATCGACACCGATGACCCTAGCCAGGAGCTCCGCAAAGTGCTTGTGCCGCATGCTGTCGCACTGCGCCACGCCGCCCTGCTCGGTGACGCGCGGACCGCGTTGGCCACCCTCGACGAACATCGGTTGCTGTGTGCGCACCGTCGGGGCCGCTACGGGATCGCGCACTGGAACCGGCAGGTGGAACGATGGCTGGTCGAGGTGACGGGTGATCCGATCTGGTCACCGTGGTATGCCGGAAGACCCGTGCTCGTCACCAACAACGACTACGGGCTGGGGGTCTACAACGGCGACGCCGGGGTGACCGTCGTGGACGGCTCGGGCCGGCAGGGGGCCCTTCGGGCAATGATCGCCGGCGCCGACGAGCTGCTCGGGTTCGCGACCAGCCGGTTGCCGGACGTGGAGACCATGCACGCTATGACAATTCACAAGAGTCAGGGCAGTCAGACGACAGAGGTCACCGTGCTCATGCCGCCCGAAGATTCGCGATTGCTGACGCGGGAGCTGTTCTATACCGCGGTTACCCGGGCGAAGCAGAAGGTGCGCGTGATCGGTCCGGCGGCCGCGGTGCGGGCGGCGATTGCGCGTCGGGCGGTGCGGGCCAGCGGACTGGCGCGTCGATTGGCTGGTAGCGCCCACTAGGTGGATTTCGCGGGGAGGAGGACGGCGACGTCTTGGTGCGGGTGCGCAAGACCGCTACCCGGAGTTGCCAGATGTCCGTGATTAATTCGCGCAAGCTGAGCAAGGTAGGCATCGGTGACCTGCCGTTGACCGACCACGCCGCAGACGTCTAAATCGGCGAGAGACGCGGTTGGGCCAAAAGTCGCGCTGCTGCTGCAGATTGGCCCGACCGAACGAGAAATCGAACAAGACTTCCCGGCGTGCTCGGACACGTAGCAAATGCTGCATCAGATGCCGATACCCAGGCCGTGGCGGCTTCCTGATGCACATGTTCGACAACGGCGAGCGCGATGAGCACGTTTGCCTCAAGCAGTGCCGTCACTCGTCGTCCTCCTGTGATCGCACGTCCTCAGTTGTCACGACTCTTCCGACGCTCACCACCGGGAACCCGGTCCTCGGATCTACCGAGATTGCCGCAGCCTTGCCCACCTATGTCACTGTGCACGCCTACATGTCCCACGCGATCTGCACCGCCACCGCCGGCGTCCGGTGCATCGAACATGGACATTCGATCGAGGACGAGACCGCCGGGCTACTGGCTGAAAGGACATCTCGTGGTTGCTTGCAGCCGTTTCTCGACGATGAGGACGCGGTGGCGGTGCCGCCCGCCAACGTGCCCAACTTCACGCAGATGGTCACCGGCACCGATCATCCCCTACCCACTCGCGATCAAACGCAACGTCAAAATCGCTTCGGCACCGACACCGTGTTGACGCCAAACTCCCCAGCCGCCAATGCGCCCAAGTGTCGATCGACGATGCCGAGCTGTTAACCAAGTCCGGCCGACCTCATTCGCGTTGACGCCGACCCGGTCGCCGATATCTCGCTGATCGCCCGTCCTGAGGGGGCGTTCACCGCCATCGTCGAGGCCGGACGGCTGGTCAAAGCGGCCGCCTTCTGACCCGCACCGTCGACTCGAACTGGGTGCGGCCGCCGAAGAATTCATCAATATTTCTGAGATAATTCATCAATACTAATCAATAATCACTCGTTCCCCCACCTCGGGCCACGAACTAATTCATCAAATGGAACGGGTAATTCATCACATCAGCGCGCCCGCGGCGTTCGTGTTGAACCCGAGAATATTGTGTCAGAGGACCGTATGGCCAGACCCCGAACGGTTATGGACTAATTCACCTGGTCAGGTACGCTGAACCCGGCACCTGCGCTGTGCTCCGAAACCACCATGACGCTTCTATAGCTCGCCCACGAAACCGACGAGCCAACCGGGCCGTCTCGTCCCCGATCACGGCATGTGAAATCCCGGAATTCCGCGTGAACCATCGGAATGTGCTTGCACACGAACTTCACGGAGAAAAGCGCTGAATTGGCAGAATATTTCTCGCCGCGCGCGTAGCGTGCTCGGCGTCATTATGCAGAGTGCTTGTGGTTGAGCACCAGGAGGTCAAAATGTCCTATCTGATAGCGGCGCCTGAGGTGTTGACCGCGGCGGCAGCTGAATTGAGTGCGATCGGGGATGCTCTTGGGGCGGTGACCGCCGCGGCGGCATCGTCGACCACCGGCATTGCTGCGTTGGGCGGTGACGAGGTATCAGCGGCAATCACCAATCTCTTCAGCGCATACGGGCACGACTTTCAGGCACTGAGCGAGCGTACGGCGCTGTTTCATACCGGGTTCACTCAGGCCTTGCTGACAGGTGCAGGGTCGTATTCGGCCGCTGAGGCTGCCAGCGCCTCGCCACTGCACATCCTAATTCAGGACGCCCAGAATCTGACAACGTTCTCACCGGTCAGAACCCTCACCGGACGCCCGCTGATCGGCAACGGCGCCAATGGCGCCCCCAGTACCGGACAGGCCGGCGGGGACGGCGGCTGGCTGATCGGCAACGGCGGCAACGGCGGATCCGGAGCACCCGGACAAGCGGGCGGCACGGGCGGAGCAGCTGGGCTGTGGGGTGCCGGCGGGGCCGGCGGGGCCGGCGGGGCAGCTGCCCTCGCGGGCACGATCGGCGGGGCCGGCGGGGCCGGCGGGGCCAACGGGCTCTTGGGCGGAGGCAACGGCGGGGCCGGCGGCGTCGGTGGGGCGGGTGTAACCGGTCTGGGTTCAGCAGCCGGCGATGGCGGTGCTGGTGGAGCTGGTGGGGCCAACCGGCAGTTGGTCTCGCTATTCGGTGCCGGCGGGGCCGGCGGGGCCGGCGGGGCCGGCGCGTCGGGATCAGACGGGTTGCCGGGCGGGCAGGCCGGTAGCGGCGGGGCCGGTGGAGCCGGCGGGGTCGGCGGGGCCGATCAGGCCCTGATCGGCGGAGCCGGCGGGGTGGGCGGGATCGGTGGTGCCGGCGGCCCGGGTGGACACGGCGTCGACTCCACTGTGACGGGCGGAACTGGGGGAAGCGGCGCGACCGGCGGTGCCGGCGGTAGCGCCGGCGCCGGTGGTGCGGTCACCGCACCGTTCAATTTCCTGGGGACCGCTGGTGCCAACGGTGCCGGTGGCGTCGGCGGCCAGGGCGGCCCGGGCGGGATCGGCGGCATCGGTGGGAGCGGGCTTAACGGCGACGTCCCGACCGCAGGTGACCAGGGCGGCCAGGGTGGGGCGGGCGGTCAAGGCGGAACAGGTGGGGCCGGCATAAACGGAGTCGGCGGCGGCGACGGCGGGGCAGGCGGCACCGGCGGGGCAGGCGGGACCGGCGGCCAAGGCGGCACCAACACCGGCATCACCGGCGGAGACGGCGCGGGCGGCGGCAAGGGCGGCACCGGAGGGGCCGCCGGCAATGCCGGGGCGGGCGCCGACGGCGGCGCAGTAGGCACCATCGGCACCGGCGGCAAAGGCGGAGCCGGCGGCAACGGCGGGGTCGGTGGCACCGGCACCAACGGCGCCGACGGCGCCACCCCCACCCCGGGCGGCCCAGGCGGCCAGGGCGGAACCGCCGGCGTCGGCGGCGACGGCGGGGCCGGCGTCAACGGAGTCGGCGGGGGCGACGGCGGTGCCGGCGGCGACGGCGGGGCAGGCGGGACCGGCGGCCAAGGCGGCACCAGCACCGACAAACCCGGCGGAGACGGCGCGGGCGGCGGCAAAGGCGGCACCGGAGGGGCCGCCGGCAAAGCCGGGACTGGCACCGACGGCGGCGCAGCAGGCACCATCGGCACCGGCGGCACCGGCGGGGCCGGCGGTAACGGCGGGGTCGGTGGCACCGGAAAGAACGGCGCCGACGGCACCAGCCCCACCCCGGCCGGCCAAGGCGGCCACGGCGGAGCCGCCGGCGAAGGCGGCACCGGTGGAGCCGGCATCAACGGAACCGGCGGCGGCGACGGCGGGGCCGGCGGCACCGGCGGGGCCGGCGGGACCGGCGGCCAGGGCGGCACCAACACCGGCACCACCGGCGGCGACGGTGCGGCCGGAGGCAAAGGCGGCACCGCAGGGGCCGCTGGCAAAGCCGGGGCCGGCGCCGACGGCGGCGCAGCAGGCACCATCGGCACCGGCGGCATCGGCGGGACCGGCGGCAACGGCGGGGCCGGTGGCACCGGCACCAACGCCGCCGACGGGATCACCCCGGGCGGCCAGGGCGGCGGGGGCGGTGACGGCGGCAAAGGCGGCACCGGCGGAGCCGGCATCAACGGAGTCGGCGGCGGCGCCGGAGGCCAAGGGGGCAGCGGCGGCAGCGGCGGAAACGGCGGTGTCAACACCGGGCCTCCCCGCCAAGATAGCCCGGCGGGCGGCCGCGGTGGCCAGGCGGGCAACGGCGGGACCGGTGGTGCTGCCGGCACCGGCAGCACCGTGGGCGGCCGAGGCGGCCAGGGCGGCACGGGTGGCAACGGCGGCGGCGGCGGAGCGAACACCACCAGCACGGGCGGCGTTTTCGGATATGGCGGTGGCGGTGGCGGTGGCGGGGCGGGTGGTCACGGCGGCGCCGGCGGCGGCGGCGGCGCGCCCGGCGGCAATGGCGGCACCGGCGGGAACGGCGGTGGCGGCGGAGCGGCCAGCAGCGACTTCTTCACTTTCGCCGACGGAGGCGCCGGCGGAAACGGGGGTGGCGGGAGCACCGCTGCCGGTGACGCTGGCGGCCGGGGCGGCGGCGGAGGCGGCGGAGGCGGCGGAGCCGCTGCCAGTAGCTCTTTCACCGCCGGCGGCGGCGGCGGGGCGGGCGGCGCTGCCGGCGGCCCCGGCGGCACCGCCGGAAACGGCGGTGCTGGCGGCAATGCATTGTGCGCCGGCTCTCTCGGCACAGCGGGTGAAGGCGGCATCGGCCAGGACGGCGGCGCCGGCGGCGGTGGTGGCGGCGGAGGCGGAAGTGCGATCACCCTTGGTGGCCTCGACGGCGGCGACGGCGCAAACGGCAGCAACGGGGGCGCCGGCGGAAAAGGCGCCTTCAGCGGCCTTGGCCAGCAAGGCGGCACAGGGGGCAAGGCCCCCAGCGGAGGCGGCACGGGCGGGAACCCCATTTTCTCCGGAAGCCCAGGCGGTGCCGGCCAGTCCGGGTAAACAACCACCAGCTACCAACCCGGGCGGGCCAAAAGAACCGGCAAGCGGCCCCACCACCAGCCCGAAATTAAGCCGGGTGAAATTTGGTGAATTGCAGTTTGATCCTGGGGATTATTTGTGCATCACCGCAGGCATGATGCATTGGTGCTGGTTGCCTGCGCTTCATCGCGGTCGTTGACGCTCACGACGTTCGCCCACGTTCCACGAACCGATGCCAGCTCGATGCCACCTTCACCATCGCGTCGCCTGAGCCGTACACCCTCAGGGTCTGGCGTTACCCTCCCAATAGCGTGATGCCGGTGCCTTAGGCTAAGTGCCAGTTCGTTGCTCCAAAAAATTCATCATGCGAGCAGCGACCTTCACCGGTTTCCCTGATTCGAATACCAATGCCTGGCAGGTGGATAAGATCGCCGCATATTCCAGCGCTGATCGGTGAAACTCTCAGTGCCCACTTATTGGGAGGTGCCAGTTGTTATTCGTGGTGACAGCGCCAGCAATCGTGGCAGACACGGCCGCGGAATTGGGTCGGCTCGCCGGCCAGCTCAAAGCCGTCAACAACGCCGCCGCAACGTCGACACGGGGGATACTGGCGGCATCCGAGGATGAGATCTCGATTGCCGTCGCGGCGTTATTCAATTCTCATGCCGGGGATTATCACGCGCTGAGCTCCCGCATGGCGTTATTTCATCAGCAGTTCGTCGAGGCTCTGCAAGCGGGCGCCGGCGCATATGCCGCCGCCGAGGCGGCCAGTACCTCTCCATTGCAAGGAATGCTCGATTTGATCAACACGCCCACCCAGGTACTGCTGGGACGCCCGCTGATAGGCAACGGCGCCAACGGCGCCCCTGGCACCGGCGGGAACGGCGCGGCCGGCGGAATCCTGATCGGTGACGGTGGAGGAGGCGGTTCGGGCGGCCCAGCCAATCCGGGCGGCGGCAGAGGTGGCGACGCAGGCTTGTTCGGCACTGGTGGGGCAGGTGGCGCCGGTTTCGGCGGCGGAGCGGGTGGCGCGGGCGGGGCCGGCGGAATCTTCGGCGGCGGCGGCGCGGGCGGCTCCGGCGGCGACAACGGCGGGGGCCAGGGCGGGCGCGGTGGGGCCGCCGGCTGGTTCGGTATCGGTGGTGTTGGTGGCGCGGGCGGAACCGGGGTGATCGCCGGCAACGGCGGCGCGGGTGGCGCAGGCGGCTGGTTCGGCTCGGGCGGTGTGGGCGGGCAAGGCGGGGGTGGTGCCAGCGGCGGAGCGGGCGGCGTGGGCGGTGATGCCGGGATCTTGGCCGGCACGGCGGGTAGCGGCGGGACCGGTGGGACAAGCCTCATCGGCCCGTCGGGCGCGGGCGGCGCGGGTGGTGCAGGTGGGCTGTTCACCCAGGGCGGCGCCGGTGGTGGCGGCGGCCCCGCAGGGTCGGGCACCACCGGCGGCGGCGGGGCGGGTGGAGCCGGTGGCCACGGTGGGATCTTCGGTTCCGGCGGCACCGGCGGAGCCGGTGGCGCCAGCAACGCCGGAGTGTTCGGGTTCGACGGTGGAGCCGGCGGCGCGGGTGGAGCGGGCGGCCCATTCGGCAACGGTGGCGCCGGCGGAGTGGGCGGCGCCGGACGCGTCAATGGCGGAGCAGGTGGGCATGGTGGTTTAGGGGGATTGTTCGGCACCGGCGGCACGGGCGGGATCGGCGGAGCGGCGCAGTTAGGGGGTGCGGGCGGTGCCGGGGGTGACGGAAATTCTTACATCGGAAACGGCGGCGCTGGTGGCGCAGGCGGCTTTGGCCTCGTGGGCGGGTTGGGCGGGGGCGGCGGCAGTGCCGGGTACCTGGGCAACGGCGGCGCCGGGGGGATCGGTGGCTTTGGCGGCACCGTCGGCGGCAATGGCGGGACGGGAGGCCAGGGCGGATGGATCGGGAACGGCGGGTCGGGTGGCGCCGGCGGGACGTGCGATGGCGACAACGGCGGCGACGGAGGCCGCGGGGGCAATGCGCGACTGGTCGGCAACGGCGGTAACGGCGGTAACCCGGGAACAGCCCCGGCGCCGGGCACGCCGGGCAACCCCGGTGCCGGCGGCACGGGCGGGCAGTTGATCGGCCAGAACGGAATCAACGGTGTACCGGCCTAGACACGGCAGGCCGATAGGTGCGTCGCGCACGGTAGCGGTCTTGCGATGACTCGAGACCGGCCAGAACGATTTGAACGCCGGTGAAGAGCGCCGCGAGCTGAAAGCTAACCGCGCACCGCTGCGACGAACTGGGTGCGCGGCGAGGTGTCCTCGATTCCTTCAGGGACACCGCGTCCATAGCTGTTCATCAGCTGCGCGGACGGCGTTACCGTGGCGTCCCAACCATGCCGGCGCAACCACTCGCCCACGTCCTCGCGCTCCTCGAAGTACCACAGCTCGTCGGTACTGGGCATTTCGCGTTGCGGGTCGACCTTGGCAAATATTGCCCGCAGTCGATCCACGCGATCCCGTCGCTGCCCGCGCACATTCTCGTCGAGCCAATCCGATCCGGGTGCCTCCACCGCGATCCGGCTGCCTGCCGCGGTGAGCGCCTGAACGCGCTCGAACAAGAGCTCGTGAGCCGTCGCGGGCAGATACGGCAACAATCCCTCGACCGACCAGGCGCTCGCCGCCGAGGCATCAAACCCGGCCTGCTGCAAGACCGCCGGCCAGTCGTCGCGCAGGTCCACCGCCACCGGAACTCGGTTGCAAGTCGGTACCGCACCGTGTTCGGTCAGCGTCGACAGCTTGAAGTGCAGCACCTTGGGCTGGTCGAGCTCGTACACGGTCGTGCCGTCCGGCCAGGGCAGCCGCCACGCCCGCGCATCCAGACCCGCCGCCACGATCACCACCTGCCTGACGCCGGCCCGCGCCGCGTCCAGGAAGAATGAATCGAAAAAGGCCGTGCGGCAGGCCATGTAATTCACCATCGACTGCATCTGCGCGGGCAGCTGCGGTTCGGCCTCGACGACTTCATCGGGCAACTCCGGCGCGGCGAACCAGTTCCATACCCCGTCGCCCACGACATCCAGAAAAACCCGGGCGAAAGGATCGCTGATCAGCGGATTCTCGGCTTCGGTCGCCGCCGCGCGCGCCGCGGCCACGCCGAGCGCCGTCGCCCCCACACTCTCGGTGATCTCCCAGGTGTCGTTATCCGTTCGCGCCACGCTTCGTCCTCTCGCTCCGCAACACACAACAGCGCCGACACTACGTGAGCAGGATCTGAACCGAGCGGCACGTTAAGTTGTCGTAGAACAGTAGACGGCGGCACCCCCAAGACGGATCCCCAGGATCTCGAAGGACCCTGCACATGCGAGTTGACGGCCGCGACATCATCGTGTCCGGCAGCTTGCTGCAACCACTGACCCGACGCACCAACGACATCATCCGGCTGGCACTGGCCGCCGCCGCACTGGTGGCGGTCATCACCAGCTCCCTGATCACCCGCCCGCGCTGGGTGGCCCTGGAAAAGTCCATCTCGGAGATCGTCGGGGTCCTGACCCCTGCGCAATCCGATCTGGTGTACCTGGTGTACGGCATCGCCATCCTGGCGTTGCCGTTCGTGATTCTGATCGGCTTGATCCTCTCGCGGCAATGGAAGCTGCTCGGTGCATACGGGGCCGCCGCGTTCCTGGCCGTTCTTCCGTTGTCGATCAGCGGCAACCGCATCTCGGCGCCGCGCTGGCATTTCGACCTCAACGACAAACTCACCACGGTGCCGGCGCAGTTCCTCGACGACCCGCGCTGGATTGCCATGCTGGCGTCGGTGCTGACCGTGTCCGGTCCCTGGCTGCCGGCCCGCTGGCGGCACTGGTGGTGGGGGCTGCTCCTCGCCTTCGTCCCCATCCATCTGGTGGTGAGCGCCATCGTGCCGGCGCGTGCGGTCGTCGGGCTGTCGGTGGGCTGGTTCGTCGGCGCATTCGTGGTGCTGGTCGTGGGCACTCCCGCGCTCGAAGTGCCGCTGGAGGGCGCGGTCCGCGCGTTGGCCAAACACGGATTTCTGGTGTCGCGGTTCCTGGTCGTCCGGCCGGGCGGGCCGGGTCCGCTGGTGTTGTCGGCCGAATCAACCGATCCCGGCGGCTGGGCCGCGGTCGAGTTGTACGGCCCCCATCAACGCAGCGGTGGCGCCTTGCGCCAGGTTTGGCGCAAACTGCGGCTGCGCGGTTCGGAGACCGCGCCACTGCAAACGTCCATGTGGCGAGCCGTCGAGCATCGCGCGTTGATGGCCATCGCGATCGCCGACACCGGCGTCGCCAACACCTCGGCGATCGCGCTGGCCGCTCTGGAGCGGGGCTGGACGATGTACGCGCACCAACCCGTGCAGGGGGTGCCGCTCGACGAATGCGCCAACGAGACTCCGGTCGCCAGCGTGTGGGGATCGCTGCAGGTACTCAACGACCACCAGATCTCCCACGGCGACCTGCGCTGCAACGAAATCACGGTGGCCGAAGGCAAGGTGCTCTTCGGCGGTTTCGGCGCCGCCGAGTACGGCGCCACCGAGGCGCAACTGCAATCCGACATCGCCCAACTGCTGGTGACGACGTCTGCGCTGTACGCGGCGGAACCCGCGGTCAGCGCGGCGATCGAGACGTTCGGCAAAGACACCATCCTCACGGCTTCGCGCCGGCTCACCAAATCGGCTGTGCCCAAACGCATCCGGGAGTCGGTGGCCAACCCCAAGGCGGTCATGTCCGACGCGCGCGCGGAGGTGAAACGCCAGACCGGCGCCGACGAGATCGAATCCGAGACCATTACCCGATTCAGCCGCAGCCAGTTCATTCAGTTGGTGCTGATCGGGGCGCTGGTCTATGTCGCCTATCCGTTCATCAGCACGGTGCCGACATTCTTCCACGAACTGCGCACGGCGAATTGGTGGTGGGCGCTGCTCGGCCTGGCGGTATCGGCGCTGACTTACGTTGGAGCCGCCGGGGCGCTATGGGCCTGCGCGGACGGCGCCGTGAGCTTCTTGAAGCTCTCGATCATGCAGGTGGCCAATACTTTTGCCGCAACAACTACCCCGGCCGGCGTGGGAGGCCTCGCGCTGAGCACGCGGTTCCTGCAGAAGGGCGGGTTGACCGCGCTACGTGCCACCGCGGCCGTGGCGCTGCAGCAATCGGTTCAGGTCATCGTGCATCTGGCCCTGCTGATCTTTTTCAGCGCCGTGGCCGGGACTTCGACAGACCTCTCCCACTTCGTGCCGAACGCCACCGTGCTGTACCTGATCGCCGGTGTGGCGCTCGGCATCATCGGCACCTTTCTGCTGGTCCCCAACCTGCGCAGGTGGCTGGCGACCGAGCTTCGGCCCAAGATCGGCGAGGTGACCCGCGACCTCGCCGACCTGGCCCGCGAGCCCAGACGGCTAGGACTGATCGTATTAGGCGCTGCCGGAACGACTTTGGGCGCAGCCTTGGCGCTGTGGGCAAGCGTGGAGGCGTTCGGCGGCGGGACGACGTTCGTCACTGTCACGGTGGTGACGATGGTCGGCGGAACGCTGGCCTCCGCCGCACCTACCCCCGGGGGCGTCGGCGCGGTGGAAGCCGCACTCATCGGTGGACTCGCCGCCTTCGGGGTACCTGCCGCCATCGGTGTGCCCTCGGTATTGCTGTACCGGGTACTGACCTGCTGGCTGCCGGTGTTCGTGGGCTGGCCGGTGATGCGCTGGCTCACCAAGAACGACATGGTCTGAGCGACTGGCAACGCGAACAGATTCGACGCCAACGCTATTCAGCGGTGTCCGTTCCCAAGACGTCGACCAGGACGCTCACGTTCCTGCTGCTTTCGCCGACGATGGTGGTCAGGTACACCAGGTAGTAGCCCTCCGGCAATGCCGGCGCCACCGTTATCGCGACGTCCACCCTCGCGGCGCCGTTGTCAGCGAACCGTCCACCGGCGGGGGCGACCCTGATCCCCTTGACGTACGGGGTGCCGAAGATCGTGTATTCCTCAGGTCCGTCGATCATGCGCTGCGCGTCCAGCCTTACCGTCCCCGTCGTTCCGGGCGCGATCGTCACGATCGGATGCGAGACGTTGACCGTGACCGCCGCGCTGCCCGCGCCGAATGACGGCGGCGCCGAGGATTCAGCGGTAGCCCAGCTTTTGTCGGGCTGAGCCGCAAGCGAAAACACGATATCGCCGCCGGTGTGGATGAACGATTCTGGAAGATAGGTCCGGTCACTCGGTGCACCGTCGACACGCAACCCGCTGATGTACTTCAGGCGATTGCGTCCAGAGGCACCCGGCGCCGTGATCCGAATGGATCCGCCTGCCGGGAGAGCGACTACGGCGCGGTCGAACAGCGGTGCGTTCAGGGTGAGCACCGCAGTGCCGGGAGTGCTCGGGTAAAGGCCCAGCGCGGCCCACACGTACCAACTGGACATCGCGCCCAGGTCGTCGTTACCTGGTGCGCCGTCGGGCGTGGGTCCGAACAATCCGCGGACCCGGTCGACAGTGCGCTGCGTCTGCCAAGGCTGACCGAGGTAGTTGTACAACCACGGCACCCCGAAACCCGGCTCGTTACCCGCCCAGAGATAGGGCTCATTGGGCCCCGCGTTGAGACGACGGGTCAAACGGTTCAGGCGGGCGGCGGCCGCCTGGCGACCGCCCAGCGCCGTCGCCAGTCCGGCGACGTTGTGCGGCACCAACCACAAATACTGTTCGGCGTTGCCCTCGTCGTAGCCGGGCTGCCCGAAGGCCGAACGCGCGTCCGTGAAGCCCGGCCCGTCGCGAAAGAGCCCGCTCGGGCCACGCGGGGAGATGTAGCCGGTCGTCGGATTGAACACGTTCTGCCAGTACTGCGCCCTGTCCTGAAACTCGGCAGCAGTCGCGGTGTGACCCAGTGCGGCGGCGAACCGGGAGATGGCAAAGTCGTCGATCGACCACTCCAGCGTGATCGACGCCGCCGGCCCGAATGCGGTGAGCTGGGGAACATATCCCTGCTGCAGGTAAGCGTCGATGCCCGGTCGCTCCACGTAGCCGTTGACACCGACACCGCCTCTGGTCGCACCACTGACCATGTAGCGCAGCGCCGACTCGACGTCAAAGTCTTTGGCCCCGAACATGAATAGGTTGACAATCAGCGGGACCACGCTGTCGCCGGTCATCTGGCTCGTCGCGGCATTGGCCAGCGCCCAGCGGGGAAGCGCCCCGCTGTGTTCGGCGTCGGTCACCAGCGACTGCGCCATATCGCTGGCTTCCTTCGGGAAGAGCAGGCCTTGCAGAGCGGCCAGGCTGCGGTAAGTGTCCCAGTCGGAGAAGTTGGCGTACTGGGTACGTCCCGGCGCCACCGTGTGAATGGCGTTGTCGAAACCGATGAAGCGACCATCGGCATCGTTGAACGTGTTGGGATGCAGTAGTGAGCGGTACAGGCAGGTGTAGAAGGTCTTCACATCGCCGGGGCTACGGCTGGCCAGCTTGATGCGGGACAGCGCCGCGTTCCACGCGCTGTTCGCTTGCGCGCGAACGCTGTCGAAGCTTCCCCGCTCGGCGGCGAGGTTGGCCCGCGCGCCGTCGATGCTGACGTAGGAGATAGCGGTCCGCACCTCCAGCACCGCGCCGGCCGGAAACAACGCGTAGCCACCGCTGTACGGCGAATTCGACTGGCGGGCACCGTCGTATACCGAATAGCCGTCCCAGGTTCCGTAGGAGATGAAGGGCTGATTGAACTCCATCGCGAAGTACACCGTGTAGGTGTTCTGCTTGTCACAGAACGAGCCGCTGGTCGCCCATCCGGTGATCGTGGTGTTGTCCTCGTCGAGCTGGATGGCCGCGCGGGAATTGCCGGCCAGCGAGGCGCCGGCGCGCACGTGCAGCAGTGCCGGCTGGTTGTCCCGCGGATAACTGAACCGGCCCAGCCCGGTCCGGGTGGTCGCGGTGAGTTCGGCTTTGATACCGGTATCGGGGAATCGGACCGTGTAGTAGCCGGGCACGCCGGACTCGGTGTTGTCGTGGGCGATTCGATCCCACGCACGCCATGGCCGCGGACCGACCGGACTGGTGGTCGGCAGCATCGAGATATCGCCGAAGGCGGGACAACCCACCGAGGCGTGGGTCATGCTGAATCCGGCGGCACGCTCGTTGGCGTGGTCATAGCCGGCGTAATTGCCGACGGTGTCCGGCGAGTACTGCACCATGCCGAAAGGCATGGACGCGCCAGGGAAATTGTTGATCTCTCCGACGATGTCGCCTCCGTTACCCGTGCCGATGAGAGTGTCGACGTGTTCGACCGGATTGGTCACCTCGGCAGGTTCACCGTCGTAGGCGGTGGGCGACAGCAGGAAGAACGGGACAAACAGGGCCAGCACCGCAACGGTGGCGACGATGGCTTTCGGGCCCCCGGGGCCCGCTGGGCCCCGTCGCGACCTACGTGACCGCATAGATGTCTCTTACTGCACGCCGTGCATTTCAGTGGTCTTTTCGTCAAATGACGCGCTTGGCGTATCTGAAAAGACAGTGACGACTGATTGCGCAATTCGGCTAGTCTCTTCTGCGACGTCACCGGCACGGATGCCGGTGCCACGACTTCGGGAGATGCGATAGATGAGGGACCTCACGGCGGTAGTCGCGACAGTGGCATTGAGCTTGACGCTGGTCGGTTGCCACTCCGAAACCAAGACCGAGGTCAAAACCTCGACTTCCACCAGCACCTCGACGTCGACCGCCACCTCCTCGGCGACCACCAGCGCAACGCCGGGCGCGCAGGCCAACAAGACCATCGCCGATTACATCCGGGAAGCAAACATCAAGGAGATTCCGGTTCACCATGGCGACCCGGGCTCTCCGACGATCAATCTGCCGGTGCCCAACGGCTGGCGCACGGTCCCCGAAGGACAGGGTGCTCCCTACGGCGGCATCGTCTTCGACGCGCCCGCCGACCCTAACGATGCTCCGACGATCGTGGCGATCGTCTCCAAGCTGGAAGGCAACGCCGACCCGAAGAAGATCCTGGAATACGCTCCGGGCGAGTTGAAGAACCTGCCCGATTTCGAGGGCGGCAGCGCGAACGGGAAAGAGTCCACGCTCGGCGGTTTTCAGGCGTGGCAGTTCGGCGGGTCCTATACCAAGAACGGCAAGAAGCGCACGGTCGCCCAGAAAACGGTGGTCATCACCGGACCCAACGGTCTGTACGTACTTCAGCTCGATGCCGACGCGCTCGACTCCGAAACCGGTCCGCTGATGGACGCCACCGCGGTCATCGACGATCAGACCACGATCACTCCCTGAGTAACGGGCGCCGCGGACTCACACTCCGCGGCGTCTTGCTGCGCGGGCGGAAGCCATGAGGCATCTCCCGCAGCGGGCCGCGATTGTCTACGGTGAAACCCATGACAGAACAGTCGTTTGCGATTGACGTCGGGCATCCACCGTCAGCCTTGCTGAAAGCCGTCAACCCGGCCCTGGGCTTCCTGTTGGGCACCCCACTTGGTGGCTCGTTGCGCACGCAGTTCATGGTGCTGCATTTCACCGGCCGCAAATCGGGCAAGCAGTTCAAACTCCCGGTGAGCGCGCACGTCATCGATGGCGACCTCTACGCGCTGGCCAGCGCCGCGTGGAAGTTCAATTTCCGCGGCGGCGCGCCCGCGCAGGTGGTCTACAACGGCAAGACAAATGCGATGCGCGGCGAACTCGTCGAGGACCGCACCGTCACCCGTGACCTCTACCTGCGCGCCGCGCAGTCCTATGACGTCAAGCGCGCGCAGCGCCAGATGGGACTGAAGTTCCGCGACAACCGGATTCCGAGCGCAGAAGAGTTCAGCGAGGCGATCGAACGACTCAAGCTGTCCGCCATCAAGTTCACCCCTGCCGCCTGAGCACCGACCTTTGCCCTTCTTGACCAGCGCCGATTGCCGCGTGTTGCCGTACCTGGTGTGCAGGGCGCGCGTTGCCACGATCGCCGGATGTTCCGCCGTCCTGCCATTCGTCTTGCCGCAGGGATGAAAACCGCCTTCGTCAACGCATCGATGACCACGCGGTACCGACGGGCACGCACGTGGACGATCGGCTCGGACCCGGGCCTGTTGCGGCTTCGGCTGGCTACCCGCACGACTATCGCCTTGGGCTGCTCCCTGTTGGCGATGTATGTGCTGACCAGCGCGGTCCATCAACCGTTGACCGTCGCGCTGCTGGGCGCCGTGATCACGATGATCGCGGCCCGATCTGTCAACGAGCCCGACCCACACCAGCAACGGATCACGATGTCGTTATTGCCGGTGGCGGCAGCCCTGTCCATCGCCGCCGCCGCGCTGCTCACGCCGTATCAGTGGATCAGTGACATCGTGTTCGTGATCGTCGTGTTCGTCGCGGTCTACGTCCGCCGGTTCGGGGCCCGCGGCCGGGCGCTCGGGATGGTCGCGTTCATGGCTTACTTCTTCAACCTCTTCCTGAGAGCCGGTGTGCACGAGTTGCCGTGGATGATCCTCGCCGTCCTGGTGGGCACCCTGTGCACGTTCGTCATGACCACGTACGTACTGCCCGATCGCCCAGAACGCGTGCTGCGGGCCACTATTCGCTCGCTACGGGCGCGGATGGCGATCGTCGTCGACACCACCGCCGACATCGTGCGGGACGGGCGACTCGACGAACGGCGCCGCAGGCGACTGCGAGTGCGAATCGCCCGACTCAACGAGACCGCGCTGATGGTCCAGGACCAGATCGACGAGAAGGCGAATCCCGCGGCATTGTGGCTCGGGCAGGGCGGCGATCAGTTGGCGCCGTGGCTGTATGACGCCGAACTCGCGGTCGAATGGGTTGCCATCGCCGGTATCCGCGCGGCCTCGGGGGAATCGGAGATCCCGGCCGGGACGCGCATCGAATTGGCCGCCGCGCTCGACCAGCTCGCCTGGGCCATTGGGGTTCCCGACTCGGCAGGGCTGGGCCGCGCGGCGAATCAGGCGCAAGAGATCCTGGATCGCGAGCCCGCGCCCTCAGGCGAGCCCCGGCACGCCGCGGTGGGTCGGCTTGCCCTGGCGATAAACTCCGCGGCGACAGCGACGGCGGAAGTACGAGAACAAATCGAGCACACCGTCGCCGACGGCGCCACAGAGCAGGAACCCGACGACGCCTCCCCCGGTATCGAGAGCGACTCGGACTCCGACGGGTCCACACATGGGCTGCTCCCGACCACCCGGCAAGCTATCCAGGCCTCGGTCGCGGCATCCTTGGCGATCGTCACCGGTGACCTGGTGTCTCCGGCGCGCTGGTACTGGGCGGTGATCGCGGCCTTCGTGGTCTTTGCCGGAACCAACACCTGGGGGGACACCCTCACCAAAGGTTGGCAGCGGCTGCTGGGCACCGTGTTGGGTGTGCCATGCGGCATCCTGGTCGCCACTCTGGTCGCCGGTGACCGCACCGCCTCGCTGGTGATGATCTTCGTGTGCCTGTTCTGTGCCTTCTATTTCATGCAGCTCACCCAGAGCCTGATGGCCTTCTGGATCACCACGATGCTCGCGCTGCTGTACGGGCTACTCGGGCAGTTCAGTTTCGACGTGCTGCTGGTGCGGATCGAGGAGACCGCCATCGGCGCGGTGATCGGTTGTGCCGTCGCAATCCTGGTGCTGCCCACCAACATCGGCACCGTGCTGCGCCAGGACACCCGCGATTTTCTGGCTGAGCTGTCCGCGCTGATCGCCACGTCCCTCGCGACCATGTTCGATCACGAACTGCCGGAAAGTCCCACCGAGCAGGCACGCCAACTCGATCGCAAGCTGCAACAGGTCCGGGCCACCGCCAAGCCGTTGTTGGCCGGCGTCGCGGGGTTCGCCGGCCGGCGAAGCATCCAGCGCAGGCTGAGATTGTTTCGCGCCTGCGACCGCTACGCCCGCATCCTGGCCCGGCGTAGCGAGCAGTACCGGAATCCGGACTGTCCGCGTGAACTGGCCGCCGCAGTGACGGCTGCCGCCAGTCAGATTCAGCGCAACATCGACTTGTTGGTGGCGATGCTCGACGGCGCGCACGCCGCTCCCGTCGTCTCCGCTGCCGACGCCCTGGACGCCGCCGAGGCGCTGGCACGGCAACATGACAGCACGTTCACCCCGGCGGCGTCCGGGCCCGATACGCAACGAAACCCCTCAGTGCTTCATCCGTTGCGTCAGATCGACCGCGCAATCGTTGCCGCCGCCACCCACCTCGACACCGATGCGGGACTCAAAACGTCTGCTTCCCAACAGAACTGATGTCAAGGCCACGGCCATACCTTCCGGAGAATGTCGGCCAGCTCGAAGGTCACCTGCGTCAGCGTGGCCTGTATCTCGGGCCGCTGTTCCGGGGGGAGGTTGTCCACCTCGCCCTGCACGATGGTCGCCTGCCGCTGCAGCTGCGCCAACTGCTGACTCCGCTGCGCCTGGGACAGGTTGTCCCAGTTCGCGTGTAGTTCAGATGTCTGCCGTTGCAGCTCCTGCACGTCGGACTGCGCGTCCGCCCGCGCGGGACTTGCCGTCAACAGCACGCAGGTGGCCAGCCCCGCAATAGCGATCGCCGCGAACTTCATGCTTTTCAGATTGCCGCGGCACGCTTGCCTGACGTTCACGGATTTCTTGCGAAACTCTTGCGCCCGCTCACCACGGCGTCGATACCGTCAACGCGCACCGGTTCACCGCGCGAGTTCACCCCCGCGCCGTGCAGCGGCTACGCGCCGATGTTGCCGAGCACGGCGTTGCAGCGAACGGCTTTGGTGGACAGTGAAGGTGGCGGCATCGCCATCAGGAAGGGACTGCCGCCCCATTCTTTTCGCCTCCGGCAGCAGCCATTCCAACTTACGGACCTTGTTGCCGCCCCAGCCGCCGTTGCCGCAGACGCCGTCATCCTTGATCCAGAGCGACCGGCCGGTAATTCTCAGCTGGGACAGTGGGCGCGCGGGTGTGGGCCCGTCGCCGAGGTGAGCGCACTGGAGCCTGTCACCCAGCTCGGGGAAGCGCTTGTGTAGGTAAGCTGTCACCCGCGAAACGCGGTGGCCGATGGGGCTGTTGAACGGACGGGTCTGAGCTTCTGGCGTTCGCCGACTGTATTGGTGCCCAACTCGAGACGGCGGAGCCGGTCATCTTTCGGCAGCATCGTTCGATCTTCGATGCCTGGGAATATCGGGTCAACTGCCGTGGCCCGAGAACCGGTGCGTGATCGCGCCGGTCCGCTGCGGCGCGTCAATCCGCGGGCGACGGATCTGGCCGCAGCCGCACGTCGAATAACTCGCTTTCAGCACGTGCCGCTCGCACGATGTGATCGCCGGACCGGAACGCCTGCGTGGTGAATTCGGACGGCGCGATCGGGAGGTCCGCGGCTTGACGCAACAGCATGAGGGCCAGAGTGCTAGACGTTCTGCAGGGCACCACGAGGATGTTCGCGCAGGCATGGCTACCGCTGACCGCCATCAGACGCTGGCGCGTGACCGCCTCGCCGGGCATATGCGGCTTTGCGCCGCTGAGCGCATCCAGGTCCGGCGAAGCCTGCAACGACGTCCAATTGACGCTGATCGCGACAACTTGGCCTAATCTCGGCGACACTACCTCGATCAGCTCGGGGAGCTCACCCGCAATCGAGGCCGAATGGGGCCACCATGCCCCGTCCACCGCCCCGCCCAACTCGAGAGCCAACGTAAGCCGGACCGGCCTGGCCAAGCGCCGGCCGTGCCGTCCGGAGTTCATTCTGAGGAATCTTGCTGCGGCACTAAGCAATTCATTGGCGATCCTTCTTCCGGTTAGGCCGGCTCACTCAGGTGAGGATCGACAGATCGAAGCCAATCACACACGATCAATAAGCTATAGGGATGCGGGCAGATCGGGGTTGGCTCATGAGGCGTCCAACGTCGATACTACACCGCAGTGCAATTAATGTGGCGCATCAGTGGGCGCGTGGTGAAAAGCTTTTCATTGCAGGACCGTTGGACGGCGACGCTTGCGCCGCAACCTCGCACGATGTCTGAGCCCGCCAGCGAAATCGAAAGCGCGGAACCAATGTAGGAGCCGGCCGTGCTAGTGTGATGCGGGGTGTTTTCCGACATCCGTTCAGAATGAGAGAAAAGATAGAGTATGGCACAGGGGACTGTGAAATGGTTCAACAGCGATAAGGGCTTTGGTTTCATCGCTCCCGACGGCGACACCGGAGATGTGTTCGTTCACTACTCCGAAATCAGCGGGAGCGGTTACCGTTCGCTCGAGGAGAACCAGCGAGTCCAATTCGACATCGGGCAAGGCACCAAGGGGCCCCAAGCTACCGGAGTGACCGTCATCTAGCCCGACGGTCTTCACAGATGGGCTGGCAGGCAGTGTCCTGCCAGCCCATTGTCATTCGGTGCCCATCAACGTCACCAGTGCAACACCAGTCGCCACCGCCACGCAAATTGGCGACAATACGCAAAGTCTTTGCTGTATGGTCGCCTGCAGCGCGCTGCTGCGCCGAGCGGCGCACCCTCCGCAATGAAGGTCGGCTTTCGTTGACAAGCGCTGAGCATCGGCCATACATTATGTGAAAGATGTCCCGGCGTCCGGGCCCTGTGGGCAGCCCTTCGTTGGTGGACGGGTGGCTAGCAATGAACGATCCAGCATCCCTTGCAGGGACGACCATGCTGCCGACTGCGCCGCTGCGGCGATCATGACCGTCGGCACCGCTGCCCCAAGCGTTTTCGACGCCGAGCTGCCGTCCCTGACCTATGAACCCAACGAAACCCCGGCGGCCGTCTACCCGCGCATCCAGGCCGCACAACTGCAAGCCCCGATCGCGTTGGGACCATTCGGGCCCGAGGTGCTGTCCTATCACCTTGTTCGCTCCGTGCTGCGCGACAGTCGGTTCCAGATTCCCCCGGGCTTGAATCTTGTCGTCCAGGGCATAACGTCGGGACCGTTGTGGGACAAGGTGGTGAACAGCCTGCTGTGCCTGGAGGGCCAGGCGCACCATCGGCTGCGCAGCCTGACGTCCAAGGCGTTCACACCCCGCGCGACGCTGCGCCTCCACGACACCATGGTCACGGTGATGAACGAGCTGATCGACAAGGTCGCCGACGCGAACCACTGCGACGTCGTCACCGACCTCGCGCGCCCCTACCCCGTGCCGATCATCTGCGCGCTGCTCGGCGCACCTCGCGAGGACTGGCAACAGTTTTCGCTGTGGGCCGACGACATCTTCAAGGCTTTCAGCTTCATCGCCGGTGTCAGTGAGATCGAGTCCGACGTCATGCGCGCCTGGGGTGAGCTCGACGACTATGTCGACGAGATGGTGGTCCGGCGCCGTCACAGCCTGACCGAGGACCTGCTGTCCGACCTGATACGCGCGGAGGACGACGGTGACCGGCTTAATTCCGCCGAATTGCGCATGCTCGCGGGCGGACTGCTGCTGGCAGGCACCGACACCACCAGAAATCAGCTGGCGGCCTCTATACAGGTGCTCTGCACGCACCCGGACCAGTGGGAGTCACTCGCGGAGCACCCCGAGTTGGCCATGCGTGCCGTGGAGGAAACGATGCGCCACTCCCCCATCGCGTGTGGAACCCTCCGGCTGGTGACCGAGGACGCAGAGCTCGACGGCTACCTCTTCCCGGCCGGCACCATGATTCTGGTCAATACCGCTGCGGCCAACCGGGATCCGTCGGTCTACGACGAGCCAGAGCGTGTCGACATCAACCGCGACGGGGCTCCCGCGATACTGACCTTCGGCGGCGGCGTCCACTACTGCCTGGGCGCCAACCTGGCCAGACGTGAACTCGCCGAGGCGCTGACCGTGCTCACGGGCCGGATGCGCAATCCTCGGATCACCGGCCCCGCTCCGTGGAAGCCGATGGTCAGCCTGAGCGGGCCGCTGAGTCTGCCTATCGCGTTCGATCTGTAGTTGCCGTCCTCAGCATTTCGTCCAGCAGCCCGAGTGGGAGTGAATTAACGCCCCTCACCGATGCGGCGATGCCTCGAACGTGCTACGCGGACGATGTAGCGGCCGTCGGGCGAAGCGATCGGCTCTCGGGACATCAGGGAATCACCGGGTGACGAGACCACCACGGCTGTGCCGACTCCAGTTGCGCGGCAACACGAATCAACACATCCTCCCGACCGTATGCGGCGGCGAGCTGAACGCCGACGGGCAGTCCATCTGCATTGCGGTGCAGCGGCAGGCTGATCGCCGGCTGCCCGCTCATGTTGAACGGCGGTGTGAATGAGGCGAATTCGCCACCGCGGCGCATCGGCGCGGTCGGATGTGCGGGATTGTTCTCGAATTCGGCGAGCGGCACCGGCGGTTCGGCGACCGTCGGGGTCAGCAGCAGATCCCAACCGTCGGCCCACCACTGCTGCAGAGAACGGCGGAACGCATACACCGCGGTCTCCGCCGCGGCGTAATCCACTGCCGTCACATGCCGGGCCCGCTCGATCAACGCCCAGTTGACCGGCTCGATGTCCTCGGCTGTCACCTCGCGGCCGAGCGTCTCGCCGAAGCCGCGGGCGGCCATGGCCATCTGGGTGACCCACAGCGCCATGAACTTCTGCTGCAATGTGGGATCCGCAAGGCACGGCGGCCAGGCCGGCTCGACGACGTGCCCGAGGCCCTCCAACAGCGACCCTGCCGCGCGGACCGCCGACACGCAGTCCTCGTGCACGAATCCGCCGCGCGGATGGATATCCAGTAGTCCGATCCGCAACCGGCCGGGGTCGTCACCCAGCTCCTCCAGGTACGGGCGTCGCGGTGCGGGCGCAATCACTGTGTCACCGACACCGGGGCCCCGGACCGCGTCGAGCAGCCCCGCGGTGTCGCGAACCGTGCGGCTGACGCACAACTCGACACCGAGACCCGCTTCAGCGCGCTTGGGACCCACGGTGATGCGACCCTGGCTCGGCTTGAGGCCCACCAACCCGCAACACGACGCCGGGATGCGGATACTGCCGCCGCCGTCCGAAGCGTTGGCGAACGGCACCATCCCCACCGCTACGGCCGCCGCCGCGCCACCGCTCGAGCCGCCCGGGGTCCGGTCCAGCGCCCACGGATTGCGTGTCGGCCCCCAGGCCAGCGGCTGGGTGGTCGGCAGGCTCCCCATCTCGGGGCTGTTGGTCCGTCCGGCGATGACCAGGCCCGCCGCCTTGAACCGCGACACCAGCGTGGTGTCGGCGGCGTCGATCTTGCCCGCCGCCTTGAGCGCCACATTGCCGTTGGACAGCGTCTGCCCGGCAAAGCTGGTGTAGAGGTCCTTGAGGAGGAACGGCACTCCGCGGAACGGACCGTCGGGGAGGCCGGGGTCGGCAGCCACCGACCGGGCGTGCTCGAACCATTCGATGACCACCGCGTTCAGGGCCGCATTGGACTGCTCGATACGTTCGATCGCCGCGTCCAGCAGTTCACCAGGGGTCACCTCGCCCCCGGCGACCAGCGCCGCCTGGTCCGTGGCATCCATCCAGCGTGTTTCTTCGGCGAGCCCGGTCATGGCTTTCGGTCTACCACGACGGCGCCCGGCTCGACATAGACGCGCGAACGGCTGGTGTCCCGACACGTCAAACTCCACCGCCGCGATCGCCGACTGCAGCGACACGAACAGGTCGTAGTGACCGATGTCCCCGCGATGCGGATGCCGGCCCGCGCAACAGAACCGCAGGGTCAGCGCCAAACTCCCTGACCAGGCCCGGGAAATTCGACAGTGCCGTGCCACGCACCAGCGACATGGACCGAGTGGTAATCGCCATTTCCGGTGCAGCGTCCTGAGTCGTTAAGGCCCTGTCCCGATGCGTCAAGGTTTCGGGGAGCAATCACGCGGCATCGTTCACGCAACACCCCTGATCCCGCGATCATTAGTCGGGTCGCAGTTCACGGCATTCCCCTCTAGGCTCAAGTGACACCGGACTTAGCGGGGGGAACGCTGATGACTGTGCTGAGCAGGGGATTCGTATCTACAGGCAAGCACTCGATGGCCGTATTGGCCGCTGCTGGGGTGCTTGCCGGATGCTCTACGTCAGCGACCGTGACACCGCCAGCCGCACAAACCACGCACATCACAGTCAAGCCGCCGCCGAATACCGTCGCACCGCCGCCGCCGCACATCAGCCCATTGGCCAAGGATTGGAAAACCTACGGCGATACCGTCTACTTCGGCTGTCCCACCGAATACTCGACCGGCAAATCCGCATTGGAAGACATCCGGCCCAAAGTCCTCGATCCTAAAACCGCGGATCTGATCATGCCGGCGGTGCCGATGGTCGCCGCCGACGAGACGGTGACTGGCGCGATGTGCGCGCTGTCGAACAACGTCAGCGACATGAAGGTCGTCTACGTCGTCACGACCACCAAACCCGGCCGGGCTTCCGCGGCCATCAAGGCGACGGCGTACCTGTTCGATCTCAAGTCGAGTCAGCCGCTGGCGACGCGGGAGGTGCTCCCGCCGACGCCCGAACTGATGCTTGCGGCGCCCAAAGACTGGCGTCTGGCGCCGACCACCACGGGCGTGGCGTGGATCAATGCTTTCACCGACTCGCGCGGGGCTCCGGCATCTCCGAGAACCACCATTGTGTCCAATTCCGACCTGGCCACCCGCTGGGAAGACCCAGCGCAGGCGCGGGTGTGGCCGGACGTGCTTTCTTTCCAGCGCGAGGCGGTGCCCGGCGGCCCGGTCGGTGCTGAATTGCGCTTGCCCACAGGCGAACCCGTGTACCAGGACACTGACGTAGCCGCTGTCGATGCCGAATTGTCGGACGGGCCGGACAAACTGGTGCAGGTCACGCACTGGGAATCGCACAATCCTCCGGTCATGTCGACCAGGTTCTACGACCTGGCGTCCCGGTCATTGGTGAAATTCGGTGATACCGATCGGATTTCTGGTGGCGGACTCGCCGCGACCCTGTCCGATGGCAAACTCTTCGTCGACGGGCGCGGCTCGGCTGATTCCCAGATCGGCTACGGGGTGTGGAATCTGCGCACCCAGCACTGGGACCTGCTCACGGCGCGGGAAGACGCCAAGAAGCAACCCATTTCGAAGCTGGCGTTCTTCGGAGACCACCTGTACATCACCAATTCCGGCGGCACGTATTCCGTGCTCGCGCTGCCACACACCGATCCGGTTGCCACCAACTGGACCGAGCGGCCGTTCGGACGAATATCTGGCTGGACCCTGGTGTGCAGCGGCGAAACAGCAGCCCAGCAGAAGGGGGACTGCCGGGAGATTCTGTTGGTGCGCGACACCGACGGCCGCTACCCCGGTCCCTGGTCCTGAGCCATGAATGCGTCCACCGCCGCGAGGTCGTAGGACCCCGCGGCGGTACCGATCCCGCTCGCCACCTGGGCCGCAATAGCGCATCCCAGTGCCGCCGACCGGGTCACGTCACGTCCCGAACCGCGACCGAGAATGAACCCTGCCGAGAACGCGTCGCCGCACCCGGTGGTGTCGACGACGTCGACGGCGTACGCGGGCACGGCGATCGTCTCCTTGGGGGCGACGACGAGCGCGTCGCAGGGCATCGGCGATGCCCTGGTCGCCCGATATCGCCAACGCGGTTACGCCGGGTACTGCCAGCTTTCGCGAACCGAGTGAGTCTCAGCCTTCCTCAGCGCGGCGCGCCCGCGCACGTCGCTTTCCTTCGTGCATCGCGGCCACTCGGGCCACCGGGATGGCGCGGCCCTGTTCGATGAGATCGGCCGGCAGCCGTTGCGGCTGCGGCATCGACTCTGCCCACGGATCATGCCCGGCAAGGGCATCGATCGCGGTGTGCACCGTGAAGTCGGCCGGGTTCACCCGATCCAGGTCCGACCATCGCACCGGAAACGACACCGGAGTGCCTGCACGCAACCGCGGGCTGTAGGCGGCAGCGACCGTGGCGCCCCCGGCACGCGTCGCGTCGACGAACACCTTGCCGCCGCGGTCCTCCACGATGAAAGCCGTTGTCGCCGTGTCAGGGTCGAGCGCCTCCGTGCGAGCGGCCAGCGCGCGGGTGCCCGCAGCGACATCCTCGGCGGGCTGGTTTCCGTCGATGGGTACAAACACGTGGATTCCCTTGGCGCCGCTGGTTTTGACAGCGCCGGCCAGGCCACAGTCCTCGAGCGCTTGACGGACGAGGCGGGCCACCTTGACCACCGCGGCGAAGTCGCCGTCGATCGGTGGATCGAGATCGAGCACCAGGTGGGTCGGCCGATAGATGTCCTCGGCCAACCCCAGCGCGGGGTGGTACTCGACGGCGCGCTGGTTGGCGAACCAGAGCAGGGTTCGCCGGTCATCGCACACCGGGTAGTGCACCTCGCGGTGGGATGCCTCCGCCCAGATTGCGACCGTTCGCACCCAGTCCGGTGTGTACTTGGGCACATTTTTTTGCATGAAAGGCGCCCGCCCGCGCAGCACCCGGAGCACCGTGAGCGGCCGGCCGGCCAGCCCGGGCACCATCCGGTCTGCCACCGCGTCCAGATAGTCGACCAGGTCGCGCTTGGTGGCGCCGGCATCGGGACTCAGCGGTTGATCCAGGTTGGTCAGATCGATTCCCGCGCGCTGCTCCCCGGCGCTCATATGCAAAGCCTATGCGCTTGTTCTCGGCCGGCTCGGAACCGCGCGCCGCGCGTTAGAGTTGTCCTTACATGCAGTTCCTTCGAGGACAGAGTCAAATGATCGCAGCCAAGATGTTCGTCGCAGCAGCTCTGACCGCGGGGGCGTTGGTGGCTGCGCCGCTGGCGCAAGCGGATTACGGCCCAGGCGATCCACCCTGTCCAGCCGCCGGATGCCAGCCACCGCCGGTGGCCACCCCGCCACCCGTTCGTGGCGTTCTGGGATGCGTGCGAGGCGTCTGCATCCCCAACCCCCGTCCGCCCTGGCAACGCCGCTGACCCCGAAGAGCTCCCGCCGCAACTGATTCGGCGGTCAGGGGCTAGCCTCTGCGGCATGGGTGCTTTGGATGGCCGCGTCGCACTGATCACCGGAGGGGCCCGGGGGCAGGGCCGTGCGCACGCGGTGGCGCTGGCGGCCGAAGGTGCGGACATTGTCGCCGCCGATGCGCCCCGCCCGATGACAGATCTCACCTATCCCCTCGGTACCGAGGCGGATCTGCGCGAGACCGCGAAGCTCGTCGAGCAAACGGGAGGACGCTGCCTGGCGCTTGCCGTCGATGTGCGCGATTCGGCGCAGGTCGACGCCGCGGTCACACAGACGGTTGCCGATCTCGGCAGCCTCGACATCGTCGTAGCCAACGCCGGCATCGTCAGCACCGGACCGCTGGATCAGGTCAGCGACCAGGTGTGGCAACAACTCGTCGACACCAACCTGACCGGCGTGTTCCACACGCTGCGGGCGTCCATTCCGGTGATGCGCCGGCAGCGGTTCGGCAGGATCGTGGTGACCTCGTCGATGGGAGGCCGGATGGGGATCCCCGATCTTGCGGCCTACAACGCCACCAAGTGGGGCATCATCGGACTGGCCAAGTCCGTCGCTCTCGAAGTCGCGAAAGAGGGCATCACGGTCAACGTCATCTGCCCGACCACCACCCAGACACCGATGGTGCAGCCGGCCGGCGGAGATGACGTCCCCGACGATCTGGTGCGGCGCATGATGAGGGCCAACCCGATACCCCAGCCGTGGCTGCAGCCCGAAGACGTCAGCCGCGGAGTCGTGTACCTGGTGACCGACCCAGGGGTTATCACGGGCAGCGTCCTGGAGATCGCGCTGGGCGGCAGCGCTCGCATCCACTGACCTTCCGGCGCGACGCCGGACATGGAAGGCTCGTCACATGCCTGACCTAGCAGACCCCCGTTTTCTTGACGACCGGCTCGCCCACTGGGCCGCCACCAAGCCCGACGACGAGGCGATCGATTATCTGGACCGGAACTGGACGTGGGCCCAGTGGAACGACCGGGTGCGACGGTTGGCCGGCGCCCTGACCACCTTCGGCATCAAGCGCGGAGACGTGGTGGCGTTCCTGGACAAGAACCACCCGGCGTGCGTCGAGTTGACCTTTGCCGCCGCATCATTGGGCGCGGCAAACGCGATCATCAACTTCCGGCTTGCGGCTGACGAACTCGACTACGTGCTCAACGATTCCGGAGCCAAGGTGCTGATCGTCGGAGCGGAGCTGAAGCCGAGCATCGACAAGATCCGCGGCGATCTCACCCACGTCGAGCACGTCATCACGGTCACACCCGAAGGCGGGGACGGCGACGAATACGAAGCCTTGCTGGCCGGCGCCACACCGGTGGGCCGGGCCGACGATGTCGAACCCGACGACGTGTGCATCATCATGTACTCCTCCGGCACCACCGGCCGCCCCAAAGGCGTGCAGCTGACTCAGGCGAACATGATCGCGCATACGATCAATGCCCACGAGGGTTTCGAATTCGATCCGGGCGACAAGAGCATGGTGTCGATGCCGCTGTTTCACGTCGGCGGCTCGTCCTACGTACAGTTCGGCATCCACGACGGGGTGCCGAGCGTGATGACCCGCGACGTCGACGGCATGACGCTGGCCGGCGCAATCCTCAAGGGCGCCAACAGAACATTCCTGGTGCCGGCGGTGTTGGCGAAGGTGCTGGAGTCCGGTGAGGACGCGGTGAAGCTGTTCGGCGCGCTCAAGACCTATTCGTACGGCGCCTCGCCGATGCCGCTGCCGCTGCTGCGCGCGGCGTTGGAAGCCTGGCCGAACACCGACTTCATTCAGGCCTACGGTCTGACCGAACTGTGTGGCGTGATCAGTCATCTGTTGCCCGAAGCCCACCGCGCCACCGACCATCCGGAGCGACTCGGCAGCGCGGGAACGCTGGTGCCGGGCGCGGAGGTGCGGGTGGTCGACCCGTACACGCTCGAGGATGTACCGATCGGCGGCCAGGGTGAATTGTGGTTCCGCTCACCGCAATTGATGAAGGGTTACCACAACAAGCCGGAGGCCACCGCCGAGGTGATCACCGAAGACGGCTGGTTCCGCACCGGCGACATCGGACGCGTCGACGAGGGCGGCTACATTTTCGTCGAAGACCGGCTCAAGGACATGATCATCTCGGGCGGCGAGAACATCTACTCGATCGAGGTGGAACAAGTGCTGGCCGAACACCCGGCGGTCGCGGAGGTCGCGGTGATCGGGGTGCCTGACGAGAAGTGGGGCGAAGTGGTGAAAGCCGTTGTCGCACTGGAGGGTGAGGCCACCGCAGAGGAGATCATCGCCTTTGCCCGCGAGCGACTCGCCGCCTACAAATGCCCGAAAACCGTTGACATCGCTGACCAGCTGCCACGCAACCCGACCGGCAAGATCCTCAAGAAGGAGTTGCGCAAGCCGTACTGGGAGGGCCGCGACCGCGCGACCGTGTGAGATCAGCGCGCGGGTGCCACCTCGGAGGCCATCACGTCGACGACCCGCTCCCACACCCGGTGCAATCCGACCGCTTTCGCCAGCGCCGTGGCGAATTTGCGGTCCATCTTGTCGGCGACGAGCACGCCGGGAGCGTCCGACGGGATGCCGGCGGCCGCTAGCGCCGCCGTGCCGTCGCCCCATGCGGCGATCGGCTTGCAATGCCGGAATGCCTCCTGCAGCAACAGAACCAGCTTGAGATCCTGGGTCGGCTTCGTTCCGGCGGCCACCACCACCGCGTCGAACTCGATGGACCTCGCGGTCAGCAAGGTCCGTTCGACGATCACGCTGCGCCGGCCGGACTTCAGTACGCCACCTAGTGGCGCGGTCACCAGCGGCGTGGCGTTGAGCGCGAGAACCGCGTCGACCAGTTTCGACACGCCACCGAGGTCGAAATCCGCGCCGGCGATGATGCCGATCTTGCGGCCGTCGATCGGGCCGGGGGTTTCCACGAGCTGCGACAGGGCCGGCGACAGCAGAACGTCCTTGGGCGGGTTGCCTTTCGGCGCCGGCAAGCCGAGCCCGATGGCCACCTGCTTGCACAGATCCGCGTCGACGTTGGCGAGAACTTCCAATTGCCGTTCCTTGATGGATTGCTCGTAGCACTTGCCCAGTTCGAACGTGAACGCCTCGACGATGTGCGCCTGCTCGACCGCGGACAGGCTGCGGTAGAACATCGCCGGCTGGGTGAAGTGATCCTCGAACGACGACGGGTTCTCTCGCACCGTCGGACCCTGCACCTGGCGCGGAGTTTGCACGTAACCGCCCTCGTCGGCACTTGCGACCATCGGCTCGCCGTCGTCGATGCTGTTGGGACGATAGGGTGCCTGCCCGGTGTGAATTGCTGTTTGGTGCATGCCATCTCGCAGCATGTCGTTGACCGGGCAATGCGGCCGATTGATCGGCAGCTGGGTGAAGTTCGGTCCGCCGAGGCGGGTGATCTGGGTGTCCAGGTAGGAGAACAACCGGGCCTGCAGCAGCGGATCGTTGGTCGGCTCGATGCCGGGAACCAGGTTGCCGAGGTGGAACGCCACCTGCTCGGTCTCGGCGAAGTAGTTGGTCGGGTTGCCGTTGAGGGTCAGCTTTCCGATCAGCTGGACCGGCACCATCTCCTCGGGGACGATCTTCGTCGGGTCCAGCAGATCGATGCCCTGGAAGCTGTCGGTGCCGTCGTCCGGCATGACCTGGATGCCGAGCTCGTATTCCAGGAAGGCACCCGCTTCGATGCCGTCGGCCATGTCGCGACGGTGGAAATCCGGATCAACACCGGCCGCGATCTGCGCCTCTTCCCAGACCTGGGAATGCACGCCGGCCACCGGCTTCCAGTGGAATTTGACAAGACTCGTCTTGCCCTTCCTGTTCACCAACCGGAAGGTGTGGACGCCGAATCCCTCCATGGTGCGATAGGAGCGCGGGATGCCGCGGTCACTCATGTTCCAGAACACGTGGTGGGTGGCTTCGGTGTGCAGGGACACGAAATCCCAGAAGGTGTCGTGGGCCGACTGCGCCTGCGGGATTTCGCGGTCGGGCTGCGGCTTGGCGGCGTGGACCACGTCGGGGAACTTGATGCCGTCCTGGATGAAGAACACCGGAATGTTGTTGCCCACCAGGTCGAAGTTGCCTTCGTCGGTGTAGAACTTGACCGCGAATCCTCTGGTGTCGCGAACCGTGTCGGCCGACCCCCGCGAGCCCAGCACCGTGGAGAAGCGGCAGAACACCTCGGTCTTCTTGCCTTTGCGCGCCAGAAAACCGGCTTTGGTCACCGAAGCGGCGGTGCCGTAGGACTCGAAGACACCGTGGGCCGCCGCACCGCGGGCGTGCACGACCCGCTCCGGAATCCTTTCGTGGTCGAAATGGGTGATCTTCTCCCGCAAATGAAAGTCTTCGAGCAGACTCGGGCCCCGGTTGCCGGCTTTGAGCGAGTGGTCGGTGTCCGGCAGGCGCAGTCCTTGCGCGGTGGTCAGGTACTTGCCGCCCTGAGCCCGTGCGTCGTAATTCCCGGCCTCACCGTTGGTGTTGCCGGTCGGGCTGGTGCGCTGGGGGGCGGTTTGGTCGGGCTGGCGGCGCGGTGGCATGGCTGCTCCAGAGCTGAGTCGTCGATTACGGGCGCTGGGGTACCCGGTACTGGGCGCTCTAAGCGAAAGATTGACCGTCCGCGGTTGCGGGTATTTCCGCAGCAACCCCGTACCCGGGGTTCGGCAGAGTTTGAAGTGAGCGGCGATGGTCGGCGGGCTGGACAGATTGCAACAACGCAATCGCACCGTGGGCGTGGCCATTGCGGTCATCTACAAATACCTCGACGATCAGGGTGGCTATCTTGCCGCCTTGATCACCTACTACGCCTTCGTGTCGCTGTTCCCCCTGCTGTTGCTTTTGACCACCGGCCTCGGGGTACTGCTGGCCGGCAGGCCCGACCTTCAGGCGCAGGTGCTGCAGAGCACGTTGAGTCAGTTCCCGGTGATCGGTAGCCAACTACATCAGCCGGAGGGACTCAGCGGCGGAGTGGGCGCGGTGGCGGTCGGCGTTTTCGGTGCGCTCTACGGCGGCCTGGGCGTCGGGCAGGCGTTGCAGAACGCGATGGATTCTGTGTGGGCAGTGGAAAGGCACCAGCGTCCCGACGTGATCCGATCGCGGGTGCGTAGCTTGCTCCTGCTGTTGGTACTCGGTTCGGCGGCCATCGCGACCACCGTGCTCTCCGCCGTCGCCCATGCCAGCGGCAGTCTGGGCGCGTTCGGCAGGATCGGTGCCGCCGTCGCCGCGGTCGCGATCAACGCGGTGATCTGCCTGGTCGCATTTCGGGTGACGACCGCGCGGGAACTCACCTACCGGCAGGTGCTCCCGGGAGCGATAGCGGCGGCCATCGTATGGCAGATACTGCAGTGGTTCGGTGCCGGATACATCGGTCACGTGGTGAAGACGTCCAGCGCGACCAACAGCGTCTTCGCCCTGGTCCTTGGGATGCTGGCGTTTTTGTATCTGGTGTCCTCCACGTTGGTGTTGTGCGCAGAGATCAACGTGGTGTTGGTCGAAAGGCTGCACCCGCGTTCGTTGCTCACGCCCTTCTCCGACGACGCGGATCTCACGCCGGCCGACCGCAAGACCTACGCCAGCAAGGCCAAGGCCGAGCGCGTCAAGAGCTCTCAGCGGGTCACTGTGAGGTTCGACGATTCCGATCCCGAGTCCACTCGCGTACCCTGAGTCCCCGGTACCGCTATCCCGTTGCGGTGCAATGAGAACCGAAGGAAATCATGGACTTCCGTGCTTTCGTCGAGCCACAACAGGGCGCCACCTACGCCGACCAGCTGGCTGTCGCCCGGGCCGCCGAGAAACTCGGCTTCGACGCGTTCTTCCGTTCGGATCACTACCTGGCCATGAGCGGTGACGGTGGGCCGGGACCGACCGACTCGTGGGTGACGCTGGGCGCGATCGCCCGCGAGACATCACGGATCCGGTTGGGCACGCTGGTGACGTCGGCGACGTTCCGCTATCCGGGGCCGCTGGCGGTCGCGGTGGCTCAGGTGGACGAAATGAGCTGCGGCCGGGTGGAATTCGGCTTGGGTAGTGGCTGGTTCGAAGCTGAGCACCGGGCGTACGGCATTCCGTTCCCGCCGGTGCGGGAACGTTTCGACCGGCTCGGCGAGCAGCTTGCCGTCATCACCGGGCTGTGGAGTACGCCGACGGGCGAGACATTCGACTACGCCGGCGATCACTACACGATCGTGGGCTCACCGGGGCTACCCAAACCGGTCCAGAGCCCGCATCCGCCGATCGTGATCGGCGGCACCGGCGCCAAACGGACGCCGGCGCTGGCGGCCGAGTACGCGGCGGAATTCAACGTGCCGTTCGCGACGATCGACGTGGTGGGCAAACAATTCCAGCGGGTGGCCGATGCCGTAGCGGCGGCCGGCCGCGCGGCCGACTCGATCGTCTACTCCAGCGCCTTTGTGTTGTGCGCCGGTCGCGACGACGCCGAGGTGGCCCGTCGCGCAGCGATGATCGGCCGGGAGGTCGACGAGATGCGCGCCAACAGTCCGTTGGTCGGAACGCCGGCCGAGATCGTCGACAAGCTGGGGCCGTGGAGTGAGTTGGGCGTGCAGCGGGTGTACGCGCAGCTGCTCGACATGTCGGACTTGGCGCACCTGGAGCTGTTGGCCAGTGGGGTGATGCCGCAGGTGCGGTGAGTGGCCTATGTCGTTGGGCCCATTCGCACCTCGTAACCGAGTTCAGCGAGCGCGCGGGAAGGGGCCCTGCCGTCGGCGCTGCCCGGCAGCTTCGTCTCCCGGTAGATGTGCGGGCCTTCTCCCGTCACGCGTAGAAGGCTGTCGAGACCGGGTCCTCGGGAGCTTTTGGCGAGTCCGGAGGATGGAAATGCATGGCCCACAATGATTTCGAGGCCGCAACCACGTTGAATCCGCACAACGGCGGGCTAACGTGATATAGCTCGAGGTCGCCGGTGGCAAATATGTCGGGGTTGGGTAGCGACCCGACGAAGCGCGCGATACCCAGTGGGGTGTTCGGCGACTCGGAAGGAGCTTGCATAGTCGCTGCCTGTCAAGGTGTCGCCATCACCCCTCAGACGTAGAACCCGTCGATGATCTCCTTGTTGTTCTGCTCGACCACCGCTCGCTTCAGCTTCAGCGACGGAGTGAGTTCGCCTGTGTCGACCGACAATTCGTGGTCGATCAGCTCCCACTTCTTGATCGTCTCCCAGCGGTTGAGTTCACTGTTCAACTGCTGCACGTAGCCCTCGACCATCTCGCGCACCTGGGCGTTGCGGGTGAGCTCCGCGAAAGACGTCTCCGAAATCCCCTGCTCTGCAGCCCATTTCGCCACCGAGTCGCCGTCCAGCGCGATCAGCGCGACACAATAGTTGCGCGCCTCCCCGAACACGATGAATTGGCTGGCGTAGGGGCAGAGCGCCATGAACTTCGCTTCGATGGCCGGTGGCGCGACGTACTTGCCCCCGGACGTCTTGAACAACTCTTTGATGCGGCCGGTGATGGTGAGGAACCCGTCGGAATCGAGGCTGCCGCGATCGCCGGTGCGCAGCCAACCGTCGCGGGTCATCGCCTCTTCGGTTTTGTCGGGTAGGTGGTGGTAACCGGTCATCACCAGAGGACCGCGCAGCTGCACCTCTCCGTTGTCACCGATGCGCACGTCCGTACCGTCGAAGGGCAGCCCGACCGTGCCGAGCTTGTAGTTGTCGGGTCGGTTGATGAAGCCGGCGCCGGCGGATTCGGTGAGCCCGTAGCCTTCCAGGACCAGCACCCCGGCTGCGAGGAACCATTCGGCGATCTCGCGGTTGAGCGGCGCGGACCCGGAGACGAAGAACCGCAGCCGGCCGCCGAAGACGTCGCGGACCTTGCTGAACACCAAACGGTCGAACAGCTGATACTGAAGCCGCAGCGGGAGCGGCACCGGGCTGCCGTCGCGGTGCCGACGGGTTACGTCGAGGCCGACTCGGAACGCCTGATCGAAGAGTCTGGCCTTGATGCCGCCGCCGCTTTGGCTTGTCATCACGATCCGGGCGTGCGCCTTCTCGAAGATGCGGGGAACCGCGGCCATGAACGTCGGTTTCACCGCACCCATATTCTCGACGATCTTGTCGACACGCCCGTCGACCGCGCTGACGAATCCACACGCGAGCTGGCTGGCGAGCAGCACCTTGCCGAATGAGTGGGCGAGCGGCAGCCACAGCACGTGCAGGTGGTCCTCGCCGAGGAGGCCCTCGTCGCGGATGAACTCGGCCGCCGCGGCCCATGACCGGTGCGCCAGGCGCACCCCCTTCGGGCGTCCGGTGGTACCTGACGTGTAGATCAGAGTGGCCAGCGATTCGCTCGTCACCGTGGCTGCGGCGTCGGAGACGGACGTCGGGTGTTCCTGTAGGTAAGCGGCGCCGCGGCGGGTGAATTCGTCGAAGGTGATGACCCAGTCGCCGTCGCCCTCGCCGTCCATGATCACGATCAGGCGCACGTCCGGCAGCTCGTCGCGATGGTCGGCGAGTTTGGCGACCTGCGAGGCGTCCTCGGCGAAGACGATCTGCGACTCCGAGTCGGCCACGATGTAGGTGGCGTCGGCGGCGTGCGTGCTCGGGTAAACGGTCGTCGTCGCCGCACCGGCGCACATCACGGCGAGGTCGGCCAGGATCCACTCGTACCGGGTACCGGCCATGATCGCGACGCGCTGTTCGGGTTCGATGCCCGACGCCAGCAATCCCGCCGCCAGCTGCTGTACGTCATCGGCGGTCTGCTGCCACGTCACCGACACCCACCGGCCATCGCGCAAGTGCCTGAATGACTCCTTTCCGGCTGAAGCGCCGACTCGATCCAAGAACATCGAAGCCAAATTCGATGACGTCTTGGGGTGAGTGGTTGCCGAGGACATTGCCATCCCCCTCCTTGTCACTTCTTTCCGTAGGAAGTATGCGAGCCGCACCAAGCATTTCCAGAGAATCTGTTCAGCCGCGGATCTGATGCTGAGTCGGTCACCAACGCTAGACGGCAAGGATCTCCCATGAGCGGTAACCGCATGTTTTCTACGGTCGCCTTGACCGCGGCCATTGTGGCTCTCTTCGGCGGTGCAGCCGCCGTCTCACCCCCAGCCCGGGCAACAGGGACGACCGCGGGTGGCCTGTATACAGTGATCGCCTACTCCCCGGTCACCGGGTACACCGGGTGGGCCAACAACGCCTCGACGATGGAGGAGGCGACCCATATCGCGCTGGGCAATTGCCAGCCGCACGGCAGCGGCTGTCAGGTGACGTCGTGGGCGCGCAATGGTTGTGCCGCACTGGCCTTGGGTTCCGGCCGCTGGGGCGGCGCCTGGGGGCCGAACGCGAACGCGGCCAGGGCCAACGCGCTGGCGATGGTCACAGCCGGACGCATCGTGGAGCTGCATTGCACCGGGTGAACAGGTTCTGGTGACGGGTGCACGACGTCGATCAACCGAAGCTGGGGCCGGCCCGATCTGTGGATTGTGGCGTCTGGTCCACAGTCACATTTTCTTGGCCAGCAACCAACGCGTCGAACCGGGGTGCCTGGTTGTCAGCGACAGCCCCGCCTGCGCAAGTTCTGCGCGGACAATGCCGGGGCTGACGCGCTGCAGAACCAGCGACTGGCGCCACTGTTGGCCGTCGGCAGCCAAGACGAACTCCCCGGTGGTGATCCCGCCGCGGTTGGAGTGAATCGTCAGGGTCGTCCGCACCGCATCGAAAGTCAGCGTCTTCGTCCAACCCGTGGGCCGAGAGGCCAGCAGGGAGGGCGGCACCCACTGGATGATCGCCCGGCCGTACGGTGCCAGGTGGTAAGCCACGGTTGCCATCATGGATCTGCGCAGTAGCGGGTCCGGGTAGTTGATCAGGTTCGACATCAACAACACAGCGTCGAACCGCTCGGGCAAGCGCACGTCCTCGATGCGGGCGAGGACTTTCCGTGCCCTGCGGACGTAGGCGAGCATGTCGCGCGAGTCGTCGACGGCGGTGACTCGATGGCCGAACGAGGCCAGAGCGTCAGCGACGCGTCCGGTGCCGGCACCCAGATCGACCACCGAACAGTGGGGTACCAGGAGCGACTGGACGTGCTCGACCTCCCCCATCGACGGCATCCTGCTGTAGACCTCGACCGAGCTGCCGTCGGCAGTCACCAGGCTGGTGTCGGTCGTTGTCGAGCTGCGCAGCATCGGGTGCTCCTCTCAGTGGGCGCAGCGATGGTCGCCGGGGCATTCGCCTCAGGGGTGGAAACGCCCCAGCGACGGGCTAAACCGCTTCACTCGGCCGCATCGCCGACCACGAAGAAGGCACTCTGGCAGGTCATCTCGACGTCGCGGAACAAGGACTCGTACTCCATATCACTCACCTCCTAACTGTCAACCATGGTTGATTATATCCCAGTTTGCGTCCGCCGCTAGGCCCCAAAGTTGTCTGAGGTGGAATGGGTTGCTAGAGAAGCCGATGGCCGGTTCAATCCCTGCGCTCATCTGCCCGCCATAGCGGAGCAGCCGGCCCAGCCAGCGCGAAACGATTGCGGTGCTAGGGAAATCAGCGCTACCGCGAAGGCATCATTTCCCGATGATTGGTGGTGGCAGGTACAGGATTCGAACCTGTGAAGCTTTCGCGACGGATTTACAGTCCGCTCCCATTGGCCGCTCGGGCAACCTGCCGCCTAGCAGGGTACAACGACGGGGTAGACAGTTCACAAACGGCCAGCACCGAGGAAGGGATGCACCGCAATGGCGGACTCATCGTTCGACATCGTCAGCAAGGTTGACCGGCAGGAAGTGGACAACGCGCTCAACCAGGCCGCCAAGGAGCTGTCCACCCGCTTCGACTTCCGCGGCACCGACACCAAGATCGCGTGGAAAGGCGAGGAGGGCATCGAGCTGACCTCGTCCACCGAAGAGCGGGTCAAGGCAGCGGTCGACGTGTTCAAGGAGAAACTGATCCGCCGCGACATCTCGCTGAAGTCCTTCGAGGCCGGCGAGCCGCAGGCCTCCGGCAAGACCTACAAGGTGACCGGCACCCTCAAGCAGGGCATCAGCAGCGAGAACGCCAAGAAGATCACCAAGCTCATCCGCGACGAGGGGCCCAAGACGGTCAAGACCCAGATCCAGGGCGACGAGGTCCGGGTCACCAGCAAGAAGCGAGACGACCTGCAGGCAGTCATCTCGATGCTCAAGCAGGCCGACCTCGATGTCGCGCTGCAGTTCGTCAACTACCGGTAGTTGACCCTGCGTCAGCGGCGGATTTCTCCAACACATGGCCGCCCAGAGCGCAGGCTGAACGTCCCAAAGAAGAAGCGAGGTTGATGATGACCGTGACGCCAGAGGAGGCCGCTGCGCCCGCCGAGACCGCATCCGTCGACGTCCTCATCGTCGGGGCCGGCATCTCCGGCCTGGGCGCGGCCTACCGCATCCTGCAGCGCAACCCGGGGCTGAGCTACACCATCTTGGAGCGACGCGAGCGCATCGGCGGCACCTGGGACCTGTTCCGGTACCCCGGCGTGCGCTCGGACAGCAGCATCTTCACGCTGAGCTTCCCCTACGAACCGTGGACCCGCGAAGAAGGCGTCGCCGACGGCGACCACATCCGTGACTACCTCACCGACATGGCCCGCAAGTACGGCATCGACAAGCACATCCAATTCCGTAGCTATGTGCGTGGCGCCGACTGGGATTCGGCCACCGATATCTGGACCGTCAGCTTCGAGCAGGACGGCGTCACCAAGCAGTGCCGTAGCAGGTTCGTGTTCTTCGGCAGCGGCTACTACGACTACGACGCCGGCTACACCCCCGACTTCCCTGGCATCGAGCAGTTCGCCGGCGCCGTCGTGCATCCCCAGCACTGGCCGGAGGACCTGGACTACACCGGCAAGAACGTGGTGGTGATCGGCAGCGGTGCCACCGCGGTGACGCTCATTCCAGCGATGGCGCAGCAGGCCGGCAAGGTGATCATGCTGCAACGTTCGCCGACGTACCTGATCTCGGCGTCCAAATACACTAAGGTCGCCTGGCTGAGCCGAAAGTTGTTGCCGCGCAGGGCCGCCCACCTGACGATCCGGTTCTACAACGCGCTGATGGAAGGGGTGTTGTGGTTCCTGTCGCGCAAGATGCCGCCGCTGATCAAGTGGCTGCTCCGCCGCACCGCGGTGCAAAACCTGCCGGAGGGCTACGACGTGGACACCCACTTCAAGCCCAGATACAAACCGTGGGACCAGCGGCTGTGCCTGATCCCGGACGCCGACCTGTACCACGCCGTCGCCGACGGTCGGGCCGAGGTGGTCACCGATCAGATCGACCACTTCGACACCACCGGCATCGCGTTGAAGTCCGGACGGCATCTGGATGCCGACGTCATCGTCACCGCCACCGGATTGCAACTCCAGGCCCTGGGCGGCGCCACCATCAGCATCGACGGCGTCGAGATCAACCCCACGGAACGCTTCGTCTACAAGGCGCACATGCTCGAAGACGTACCCAACCTCTTCTGGTGCGTCGGCTACACGAACGCCTCCTGGACACTGCGGGCCGACATGACCGCGCGGGCCACCGCCAAGCTGCTGGCCTACATGGCCGAGCACGGCTACACACACGCCAGCCCTCACCTCGGCGACCAGCCGATGGCCGAAAAACCGGCATGGGACATCCAGGCCGGCTACGTCAAGCGGGCACTGCACGCGCTGCCCAAGTCGGGCACCAAACGGCCCTGGAACGTGCGGCAGAACTACTTCGCCGACGCCATCGACTACAGGTTGGACCGGATCGACGAGGCCATGGTGTTCGGCCGGGCGGCCGACCGGGCGGCGGTAGTCGGTTAGGCCGACTCGCCGAGCGAGATCTTCTTGCCGCAGTTCGGGCAGAACTTCTCGGCGTGGTGGTGCTGGGCGCCGCAGTTAGCACAGAAGTGCGGTTCGTCGGTCGCCGGCGGCGGTGCCAGGCCCAGCGGTCGCACCGTGCCGGCCAAGTCCTCGGCATCCTCAGGCGACACCGGTTCGTCCTCTTCTGCTTCGTCGCGCAGTTGCCGCCGGCCCCGGACGACCATGAGGGTCAACCAGCTCCCGGCGATAATTACCAGCAGTGCCCCACTTACGATGTACCACAACAGGTTTGACCGTTCGAATATCGATACGTCGCCGTACTGCTGGCGCAGATTCGCCGCGCTGGTCTTGAGATCGGCGACGCCGGGATAGTCCGGCGAGAGAATCAGCGTCTGCTCGAAATCCTTGATCGCGTCGCTGTAGCGGCCCGCGTAGTAATGGCTGAGTCCCTGCCGGTAGTACCGGTCCGCGGGCCCGAGCGTGGCCTTGACGGCTTTGGCCGCCATCAACGTCGCCAAGGTGTCTGCGGGAACGATGAAGTTGAACGGCTGCGATTCGCCAGCAGGACCGAAGCTGTTGACGCCGATCACGTTGCCGTTGAGGTCGACGGTCGGGCCGCCGCTCATCCCTTCGGCCAAAGCGGCGTCGATCTCGTAAACCGGCGTCGATTTCACGGTCGACTTCTTGCTCACCTTGCCGCTCTTGTTGGTCGGGTCCAGCGACCGCCCGGTGAGCCGCGCGGTGGGTTCGGCGTAACCGACAGCCAGCACCGGGGTACCGATGCTGACGTCGGCATCGGTGCCGAGTTCCGACGATGGCAGATTGTGTTTGTCGACCTTCAGCAGCGCCACGTCGCCTTTACCGATCGGCCGGAAGTCCACGACGGTGGTAGGCATCTTCTCGGCGATCTTCGTCCCCGTGCCGTACACCAGCGTCAGGTCGACCTGCGGCCCCTGCCCGGGCAGGGTGCCTTCGACACGTGCATTCTTCGCCAGCCACTCCAGCGTCGCCAGTGGGTCCTGACTGACCGGAGATCCAGGGTATTGAGCCTGGTATTCGCTGACGGCGCGCTTGAGTATCTGCTCCTTCGCGGTGTCCGGATCGGCACAGTGGCCCGCGGTAGCCACCCAGCCGTCCGGGTTGACAACGAAGCCGGTACAGGTCCATGTGGCGACGAAGGGTGCGTTGGTCCCTTCGCCGAAGAACGACAGCGTCTTGCCGTCGGGCAGCCGCACCATCCCGTACGCCTCGGCGCCGAGGAACATCACGGCCGGACGGATCCGCGCCGCCGCGATCTGCGCCGCGTTGCCCTGCGGACGGCCGCCGTCGGCGACGGCAGTCGCGGGCCATGACACCGACAGGACGAGGGCGGCCACGGCCAGCCTCATCAACGCTCGGGGCTTCACACCTTCACGATCCCGGTGGCGACGGCCCACGGTAAGGGCCCGAAGTCCTCTCCCCCAGAGGTCGTTGGTATTCCACGGTCATCGCAATAGGCTGACGTTCATGGCAGCTGAGAAACGCGAACCCAAGGTCGTTGTCCTCGGCGGCGGTTCCTGGGGCACCACCGTGGCCTCAATCTGCGCGCGTCGCGGGCCGACACTGCAGTGGGTGCGCTCGGAAGAGACGGCCAAAGACATCAACGAAAACCACCGCAACAGCCGCTACCTCGGGGACGCGGTCGCGCTGAGCAGCTCACTGCGCGCCACCACCGACTTCGCCGAAGCGGCCAACTGCGCCGACGTCCTCGTCATGGGTGTACCGTCGCACGGCTTCCGGGGGGTCCTGACCGAACTGGCAAAGGAACTGCGGCCCTGGGTGCCGGTGGTCTCGCTGGTCAAGGGCCTCGAGCAGGGCACCAACATGCGGATGTCGCAGATCATCGAGGAAATCCTGCCGGGGCATCCGGCGGGCATCCTGGCCGGGCCGAACATCGCCCGCGAGGTGGCTGAGGGCTACGCCGCCGCCGCGGTGTTGGCCATGCCGGACCAACACCTCGCCACCCGACTCTCAACCCTGTTCCGCACCCGCCGTTTTCGCGTGTACACGACCGATGACGTGATCGGTGTCGAGATGGCGGGTGCACTCAAGAACGTCTTCGCGATCGCGGTCGGAATGGGCTATTCGCTGGGCATCGGCGAGAACACCCGGGCACTGGTGATCGCCCGCGCGCTGCGCGAGATGACCAAGCTCGGCGTCGCGATGGGCGGTAATGCCGAAACATTCCCCGGCCTTGCGGGTCTGGGCGACCTGATCGTCACCTGCACCAGCCAGCGCAGCCGCAACCGCCACGTCGGCGAACAACTGGGCGCGGGCAAGCCCATCGACGAGATCATCGCGTCGATGAACCAGGTCGCCGAGGGTGTGAAGGCCGCCAGCGTCATCATGGAGTTCGCCGACGAGTTCGGGTTGAGCATGCCGATTGCGCGCGAGGTCGACGCCGTGATCAACCACGGCTCGACCGTCGAACAGGCTTACAGCGGCCTGGCCGCCGAGGAACCCGGACACGAGGTGCATGGCTCGGGGTTCTAGTGCTTCATATCTGTGTTCGGTATGCGCGCTGTTCGTGGGCTTGACCCGTCTCTGGCCGCGCGCATACTGTCGAGGCAGCGGCACGCGCCTGCCGTCGACACTACGGGGCGTATGTGCTTGTGCACCAACAACATACGAGCAGGTGATTGGACGAAACGGCGCCGGTGGGACCGAGCCGCTCAACGACCAGACCAGGAAATGACCCATGCAGCCCGACGAGCCACACGACGGCCCGGCGCCGGAGCAGGCGGTTTCACGCAGTGAACGAGTGCGGTCAGTCGTCCGGCACGACCTCCCCTCGTCGCTTGTCGTATTTCTGATTGCGCTCCCACTCTCGGTGGGGATCGCGATCGCCTCGGACGCACCGGTGCTTTCGGGCCTGATCTCGGCAGTCGTCGGCGGAATCGTCCTTGGCATCATCGGCGGGTCGCCATTGTCGGTTAGCGGTCCCGCCAACGGGTTGATGGTCGTCACCGCCGGTCTCGTCGCTCAGTTTGGTTGGCGGGCGACCTGCCTGATCACCGTGGCCGCCGGTGTGCTGCAGCTCATCTTGGGGCTCAGCCGGATTGCGCGAGCGGTATTGGCGATCTCGCCGGTTGTCGTGCACGCGATGCTGGCCGGTATCGGAATCACGATCGCGCTTCAACAAACGCACGTCCTGCTGGGCGGGGCGTCCCACAGCACCTCGTGGGAAAACGTCGTCGAGCTGCCGGACCAGATTCTCGGCGCGCATAAGCCGGGAATGTTTCTGGGTGTGTTGGTGATCGTCATCATGCTCGCCTGGCGTTGGGCGCCAGCCAAGCTGGCAGCCATCCCAGGGCCGCTGGTCGCCATCGTCACGGCAACCATCATCTCCGTGATTTTCCCGTTCGAACTGTCCAGGATCACGCTCACCGGGTCGCCGCTGGATGCGTTCCAGCTTCCCGGCCTGCCCGACGGCAACTGGGGCGCCTTCGCCACGAGCGTTCTCACCGTCGTCTTCATCGCCACCGTCGAGAGCCTGCTGGCATCGGTGTCGATCGACAGAATGCACCCCGGGACGCCCACCAACTTCAACCGCGAGTTGGCCGGGCAGGGCGTTGCCAACATCACCTCCGGGATGATCGGCGGCCTTCCTATCGCCGCCGCCATCGTTCGCAGCTCGGCGAATGTGCAGGCCGGCGCCAGAACCCGTGCGTCGACGATCATGCACAGTATCTGGATCCTGATCTTCACCCTGTTTTTCGCCGGGCTGATCCAGCAAATCCCCAGCGCCGCACTTGCCGGGCTGCTGGTTTTCGTCGGAATCAGGCTGCTGCAGCCGGCCCATATCGAAACAGCCATGCGCAACGGTGACCTGGCGGTCTACCTGGTGACCGTCGTCGGTGTCGTGTTTCTCAACCTCATGAAAGGCGTGCTGATCGGACTTGTTCTGGCCGTGGCGCTCACCGCATGGCGGGTGATGTGGTTCCGGATCCAGGCTCGACCTGACGGTGACGAGTGGCGCGTGGACGTCGAGGGGGCGTGCACCTTCCTCTCGTTGCCGCGGCTGACCGAGGTGCTGGCGTCTGTGCCTACCGGCAAGACGGTCACTGTCACCATGTCGGTGATCTACTTGGACCACGCCGCGCATCAGGCGGTCGCCGACTGGCAGGAACGACATCAAGCGACGGGCGGCGTGGTTCACATCCACGGGGGCGTCCATACCGGTCACCGTGCCCGCCGCGCGATGAACGACCTCGTCGAATCCGAGGAGGGACGGGAATCGGCTACCTAGCGCTCAGCTAGGCAGCAGGTCCGCATTCGATCTGGCCGGCATATGCCGCCGCCCCCATACCGTCGATCAAAGGCACGTCACGCAGGCCAGCCGACCGGCGACGGTGGGACCGAATATCTCCGTACGCCGCGCAAAGCCGCGCGAGGGCAGGTCAGCCCCGCGCCATCTGCTCCAGCCGGCGGATGCGGTCCTCGATCGGCGGGTGCGTCGAGAACAGCGACCCGATGCGCTCGCCGGCCCGGAACGGGTTGGCGATCATCAGGTGGGCCTGGCTGGCCAACTGCGGCTCGGGCGGCAGAGGTGCCACCTGCACCCCGCCGGAGATCTTGCGCAGCGCGGACGCCAACGCAAGGGGGTCGCCGGTCAGCATCGCACCCGATTCGTCGGCCTGGTATTCCCGCGAACGCGACACCGCCAGCCGCACCACCGTCGCGGCGATCGGCCCGAGCAGCGAAACCAGAAGAAGCGCAAAGGGATTGGCGCCCCCTTCACGGCTGCCACCGAACGCGCCGAACCACATGGCGATGTTGGCCAGCGCGGTGATCACCGAGGCCAGCGCACCGGCCACACAGGAGATCAGGATGTCCCGGTTGTAGACGTGGGACAGCTCATGCCCCAGGACAGCACGCAGCTCACGCTCGTTCAGGATCTGCAGGATGCCGGTGGTGCAACACACCGCGGCGTTGCGCGGATTGCGACCGGTGGCAAATGCGTTGGGGGCATTGGTGTCGCTGATGTAGAGCCGCGGCATGGGCTGGTGGGCCGCGGTGGCGAGTTCACGCACGATTCGGTACATCGCGGGGTACTGCAACTCCGAGACCGGTACCGCGTGCATGGCCCGCAGCGCCAACTTGTCGCTGTTGTAGTAGGTGTAGACGTTCATCCCGACGGCGAACAACGTGGCGATAATCAACGCCGTTCTGCCGAACAGCGCGCCGACGAACACGATCATCGCGGACATACCGACCAACAGCACGAACGTCTTCAGTCTGTTGGCATGCGGATGCCAGGTCATGTGTGTGTCCTCCTACGACTTGATTACAACCGATCAACGCCTGGGAGGACGGTTCGGGTTCCGACCTGAGCGAACCGGATCAACCGTGCCGGCTGACCGTATAGTCGACCAGCGCCTGCAACGCGCGCCGGCCGGAGCACTCGGGCAACAGACTCAGCTCGTGGTGTGCGCGCGCGGCGTAACCGGCCAGAGTCTCCTTGGCCTTCGCCATGCCCGACGACGTCCGCAGCAGGCTGAGCGCCTCCATTACCTCGCCGTCATCGCGAATGGGCCCGGCCAGGAGTTCCCGCAACCGGGCACCGTCGGGCTCGGTTTCCTGCAGCGCGTACAGCATCGGCAGGGTGCGCACCCCTTCGCGCAGATCGGTTCCCGGCAGCTTGCCCGACTCGTCGGATTCGCTGTCGATGTCGATGATGTCGTCCGCGATCTGGAATGCGGTGCCGACGATGCCGCCCAGCCGGCTCAGCCGTTCGACCTGCTCGCCGTCGGCGCCGGAGAACATTCCACCGAACCGGCCCGCGGCACCGATCAGGCTGCCCGTCTTCTCGTGGACCACCCTCAGGTACTGCTCGATACGGTCGACACCCTTGGGAGTGCCCCGGGTCTCCCGCATCTGCCCCGTCACCAGCTCTGCGAACGTGTCCGCGACGATCCGCACCGCGTCGGGTCCCAGCCGGGACACCAGCCGGGACGCCGTTGCCAACAGGTAGTCACCGGCCAGGATGGCGACGTTGTTGCCCCAGCGCGCGTTGGCGCTGGGCGCTCCGCGACGGACCTCGGCCTCGTCCATCACGTCGTCGTGATAGAGCGTCGCCAAATGGATGAGTTCGACCACCGCGCCGGCCACGGTCACGTCCGCGTTGTCCGGGTCCGGCCCGGTTTGCGCGGCCAGCACGGTGAACAGCGGACGGAACCGCTTGCCGCCGGCCTGAAACAGGTGCAGCAACGATTCGGTCATCACGTCGTCGGAACCCCGCAGCTCAGCGTCCATCAGCCGCTCCACCCGGGCGACACCGTCACGTACGGTCGCGGCGAATCCGGCGTCGCCGAAGTCAACGCCCGCCACCACCGTCGCCGGAGTTCTCATTCGACCAACATACTGGGGAGCGTGAACACCGTAGTCCCCCGAGCCCTGCGCGCCCAGGTGGTGGTCGTGGGTGCCGGACCGGCCGGGTCGGCGGCGGCCGCCTGGGCCGCCCGCGCGGGCCGGGACGTCCTTGTGATCGACTCGGCCAGCTTTCCCCGCGACAAGGCGTGCGGTGACGGGCTGACTCCCCGGGCGATCCTGGAGCTGGAACGGCTGGGAATGGGCGACTGGCTTTGCGGTCGCATCCAGCACCGCGGCCTGCGGATGAGCGGATTCGGCGGCGAAGTGGAAGTGCGCTGGCCGGGCCGGTCGTTCCCGTCGTACAGCAGCGCGGTGGCTCGTCTGGAGCTCGACGACAGGATCCGCAAGGTGGCCGAGGAGTCCGGCGCGCGCATGCTCTTGGGCACCAAAGTGGTTAAGGTTCATCATGACTCATCGCGGCGCGTGACGTCGGTGACGTTGGCCGACCGCACCGAGGTGGTGTGCGACCAGCTGATCGTCGCCGACGGGGCGCGGTCGCCACTCGGCCGCAAATTGGGTCGCCGCTGGCATCAGGAGACGGTCTACGGGGTTGCCGCACGCGGATACCTGGCGACCGCGCGCAGCGACGACCCGTGGCTGACGTCGCATCTGGAACTGCGCTCACCCGACGGCGCTGTGTTGCCCGGTTACGGCTGGATCTTCCCGTTGGGCAACGGCGAGGTGAACATCGGCGTGGGCGCGCTGTCAACGAAGAAGCGACCGGCCGATCTGGCATTGCGGCCGCTGATCTCGTATTACACCGACCTGCGCCGCGACGAATGGGGATTCGAGGGGCCGCCGCGAGCGGTGGCGTCGGCGCTGCTGCCGATGGGTGGCGCGGTCTCGGGTGTGGCGGGCCCGAACTGGGTGTTGATCGGCGACGCCGCCGCCTGCGTCAACCCGCTCAACGGCGAGGGCATCGACTACGGGTTGGAGACGGGGCGACTGGCCGCCGCGGTGCTGGACGCGCGCGATCTGTCGCGGCTGTGGCCGGCGCTGTTGGCCGATCACTATGCCCGGGGCTTTTCGGTGGCGCGCCGGTTGGCGTTGCTGCTGACCTTCCAGCGGTTCCTGCCGGCGACCGGGCCGATCGCGATGCGCTCCACCACCTTGATGCGTATCGCGGTGCGGGTCATGGCGAATCTGGTCACCGATGAAGATGCCGACTGGGTGGCGCGGGTGTGGCGCGGCGGCGGACGCGTGTCACGCCTCATCGACCGACGACCGCCGTTCAGCTGAGGGCTTGGGCGAGGGCTGGGGGGGCGAGCAGACGCGCGCCAGGGGGAACCCCGTCCTATATCAAGTTGATTGACATATATCAGGCGCATTGATATGTTCGCAGCATGACTTCACCAGTGGATTTCGAATTCGAACAGGCCTACCGCGGCGATTCCGGGCAGCTCGGCGAGCGCGTCCGCCCGCCGTGGAGTCTCGGCGGACCGCAGCCCGAATTGGCAGCCCTCATCGAGCAGGGCCACTTCCACGGCAACGTTCTCGACGCCGGCTGCGGAGAAGGCGCGATCTCGCTGACGCTGGCCGCGCGGGGGCACATCACCGTTGGCCTGGACGCCTCGCCGACCGCCATCGAGCTGGCCAAGGCGCAAGCCCAACGACGTGGGCTGACCAACGCGAGCTTCGCCGTAGCCGACATCAGCGACTTCAGCAGCTACCCGGCCGGATCCGAAGGGCGTTTCAACACCATCGTGGACAGCACCCTGTTCCACTCGATGCCCGTCGAACTGCGCGAGGGCTATCAGCAGTCCATCGTGCGCGCCGCGGCGCCGGGGGCGTCGTACTTCGTGCTGGTCTTCGACAAGGCGGCGGTAACGCAAGGGCCGGTCAACGCGGTCACCGAGGACGAGCTGCGCGAGGTTGTCTCCAAATACTGGGTCGTCGACGACATCCGCCCGGCGCGCATCCACGCTCAACTTCCGGCCGATACGCCCCTTGTGCCCGGCTTCCAGGCTCGCGACGAAGCCGACGGCCGCAAGTCGGTCGGCGCCTGGCTGCTTTCGGCCCATCTGGGCTGATAGGGGGCATGATCACAGACCGGCCGCGGGTGTATAGTCCGTCTAATGAAGTCATTGAGGCTGGGTGCTTTCGCGGCCATGGCGGTCGCCGCTGTCGGATTGGCGGCACCCGCCCAGGCCGACGACTACGACGCTCCTTTCAACGCCCAACTGCACACCTACGGCATCTACGGACCGCAGGACTACAACGCATGGTTGGGCAAAATCAGCTGTCAGCGGATCGAGCGTGGTGTCGACAAGGACCCGTACAAGTCGGCAGCCTTCCTGCAGCGCAATTTGCCGCTGGGCACCACCCAGGGGCAGGCGTTTCAGTTCCTTGGCGCGGCGCTCGATCACTACTGCCCCGAGCAGGTCGGCTTCCTTCAGCGCGCGGGGACCTGACGCGCCCGGATCGTCGTGCCTGACGATCTGCAGGAAATTGCGAGTGGCCGGGCTGTTGCGAAATGGGATCACCCATTTCGCAACAGCCCATGGCGCCCCGCAAACTGCAGGCTCGGCGAATGCGCGTCATCCCCAGACCCCCGGCCTCACCCAGGCTGAAAATCTGCAGCGAAAGTGCGAGTGAAGGCCTGCAAAACTGCAGGCTCGATGATGAAAGCGAGTCAGAGCGGCTTGTACCCGGCGTGCAGTGCCACGATCCCGCCGGTCAGGTTGCGCCACCGCACCGCTGACCACCCCGCACGCGTGATTTCCCGGGCCAGCGCCGCCTGGTCGGGCCAGGCCCTGATCGACTCCGCCAGGTAGACATAGGCATCGGGGTTACTCGACACCGCGCGCGCCACCCGCGGCAGCGCCTGCATCAAGTACTCCTTATACGCGGTAGCGAACAACGGGCTTGTGGGAGTAGAGAATTCGCATACCACCAGCCGGCCGCCAGGCCGGGTGACGCGGGCCATCTCACGCAAACCGGCGGGAAAGTCGGCGACGTTGCGCAACCCGAAGCTGATGGTGACCGCGTCGAACACTTCGTCGGCGAACGGCAACCGGGTCGCGTCGCCGGCGACCTTGGGCACATTGCGGGCGCCGCCTGCCGACAGCATGCCGACCGAGAAGTCGGCAGCCACACACCACGCTCCGGACTTGCCCAGCTCGACCGTCGACACCGCGGTGCCCGCGGCGATGTCCAGCACCTTCTGACCTGGCCCGATCTTCAGGGCCGAGCGGGTAGCGCGGCGCCAGAACCGGTCCTGGCCCAACGACAACACGGTGTTGGTGATGTCGTATCGTCGGGCGACCCCGTCGAACATCGACGCGACGTCCCGGGGATCCTTGTCGAGGTCGGCGCGGCTCACGTCTCAAACGCTACCTGGCGCCGTTCGCCAGCGGTCCCTGCGTTGCAAGCCGGCGTGAGCGAGAAAGTTTGGTTTATCACCAGGGCCGGCCACGTAAGCCGGTTGCGCACCTGAGAACAGTGGCAGCCGGTCGCCGAATTAGCCCCGGGCCGACGGGTTTCAGGCACCGCGCCGCTGGGCGGCGCGAGCCCGGGCCGCCGGTGACAACACCGCCTCGTAATGGCCGAGCAACTCATCGCAGATCACCGACCAGCTTCGGCCCAGAACACTGCGACGAGCCGCCTGGGAGTAACGCTGACGTTCCGCCAACAGGTGATCGACAGCCTCCGGTAACCGCGCTTGGAACTCACCGACGGGCAGCAGCATCCCGGTGCGGCAGGGGGCAACCAGATCACGCGGGCCGCCGGCGTCGGGGGCGATGACCGGCAACCCTGACGCCAGCGCTTCCTGCACGACCTGACAGAACGTCTCGTGTTCACCGGGATGCACGAAGACGTCCATGCTGGCGTACGCTGTGGCGAGCTCGTCGCCGTACATCGCGCCGGTGAAAACCGCTGTGGGCATGAGTTTTTCAAGTTTGGCGCGGTCGACCCCGTCACCAACGACGACGAGCTGCACCTGACCGCCGGCGGCGAGCACGGCAAGCCGCTCGACATGCTTTTCCGGGGCAAGCCGGCCGACGAACCCGACGATCGGCCTGCCGTCGGCCGACCATTGCCGGCGGAGCGCCTCGTCGCGGGCCGAGGGTGCGAACCGAATCAGGTCGACTCCGCGCGCCCACCGATGGACGCGTGGGAAACCTTGGGCGACAAGCGCTTCCATGGTCGGTATGGATGGTGCCAGAGTGCGGTCGGCGCGAGTGTGCAGGTGCCGGAACCACGCCCAGGCAGCCCGGGTGGTCATCGGAATGCCATAGCTGGCCGCGAATCCCGGCACATCGGTCTGGTAGACGGCGACGGTCGGAATCCCGAGCCGGCGCGCGGCCAGCATCCCGCCGTAACCCAGCAGCGCCGGTGAGGCCAGGTGCACCACGTCGGGATCGAAGCCACGCAGGACACGCAGAATCCGCAGGGTAGGGACCCCCAGCGGAAGCGTCGTCACCCTGGGGAACATGCGCGATGGCGTTCGGTGAATGCGGATGCCGTCGTGCAGGCGGTCGGCACGCGGCTCTCCCGGGGGGTTGTCCGGCGCGATCACCAAGGCTTCATGACCGGTGCGGCGCAGATGCTCGAGAACCCGGACTACGGAGTTACTCACGCCGTTGACCTGCGGGAGGAACGACTCGGCGACGATTGCAACGCGCACGTCCACACAGTGGCAGCATCGATTGTCGGCAAGGTTGCGGCCGGGAATACGCGGCGCGAAATCTGTGCGGGCTAGGAACGCGCGGACTCGTTGAGCCGCGTGTCCAGCACCGCCAGCAGGATCAACGCGGCCGCGCCGATCAGCCAGGCCACCACCGCGATGGAGCCCGCCGGAATGATCGCCAGACCGGCGTTGCGGTGCTGAACCCGCACCAGATTGGGGTCCTTCTTGTTGTATTCGACGTAGATCCGCATGCCGGTGGCCAGCTCCGAGGGATACAACACCCCGAGTTCCGGCCGATACGTGACGCGCTCCGGGGTGACGAACTCGATGGTGGAGCGCCGCGGCCCGGCACTGAGCACTTCGGCCTGCGCGACACCCATATTGCGCTGGATGGCCAGGTCGTTGCGCCACGCCCCGGCCACCAGAAGCACGGACTGAAGCGTGACGAGGAGGATGACGATCAAAACGGCTATTCGCGCCCACCGCACCACCATTCGGGGCCGCGTGTCCGGCAACGCCTCGGTGGTGCCATGAATCAGGATGCGCAGCAACTGTTTTGACGAACGGGCGAGCTTCTTCACAACGCGGCCTTGATGGCCGCGTGCAGCCGTCGCAGCGACGACCGGTCCGCCTTGACCTCCAGCACCCGAACGCCGGAGCCAGGTTCGTCGAGGGCGGCGGCCAACTGGTCCGCCTCGATCTGTCGACTCTCCACGTGGTATGCGCGGCACAGCGCACCGACGTCGACGTCGTGCGGGGTGCCGAAGACCCGCGCGGACACATCCGAGAACCGCGGGTCGCCCTGCTCGAGCAGTTCGAAGATGCCGCCGCCGTTGTCGTTGGAGACCACAATCGTCAGCTGTCGCGGAGTGGGTTCGGTGGGTCCGATCAGCAAGCCCGAGCTGTCGTGCACGAAGGTGAGGTCGCCGATGAGAGCAACGGTGCGCGGCGGGTCCTCGGGTTTGCCGATGCGTTCGAATGCGAGCGCGGCCCCGATGATGGTGGACACGGTGCCGTCGATACCGGCCACACCGCGGTTGGACCGCACCCGGATGCCCCGGGTCTTCAGCCCGACCAGGGCAGCGTCGCGGACCGGGTTGGATGCACCCAGCACCAGCTGGTCACCGGGCCGCAGCGCGTCGGCTACCGCGGCGGCGACGTGCAGACCCGTGGTCAGCGGATGCTCGGCGAGCTGGCTGCGCACGGCCTTGACGGCGTGCTCGTTGAGCTCGGCGCAGCGGCGTAACCACGCCGGGCGGGGAGCGCCGCTGGTCACCGCCCGGGTGCCGGTGGCCTGGGAATTGCCCGAGACATCAGGCCAGCGCGGCCCCGTGGTCAGCGCGAACACGGGCACCGCCGCGTCGGCCAGCAGCGCGGACACCGGTCGGTGCAGCGTCGGGCGGCCCAGCATGATCACCTGCTGAGGGCGCAGCAGGGGCAGCGCCAGCGGATGCAACGGGTTTGCCGCGGGCGGCGCCGTCGGCTCGGCGACGGTCGGCAGTGTTGCGAGGTTCGGGTGCGCGCCCGCGCCGTGGCCCGCGATGACAACGGTGTCGGGCGTGAGGTCGATGTCCAGCGGTTGATCGAAGGTGACCGGTGGCGTGTACGTCCACGGCCTACCGTCGGGGCGACCCGGCGGGGTGGGTGCGTTCAGGTGTTCCGGATCGGGAACCAGGGGTTCGCGCAGCGGGATGTCGAAGTGCACCGGCCCCGCGTTGGCGGTGCGCGAACCCATGGCGGCCACCAATACGCGGCAGGTCGCCGAACGCCAGGTGGCGTTGAGCGAGGGCAGCTTCTCGGCCGCGTCCTCGGCCAGGCCCAGGCTGATGGTGGCGCGCACCTGCGAGCCGAAGTAGCCGAGTTGCTCCATCGTCTGGTTGGCTCCGGTGCCCAGCAGCTCATACGGCCGGTTGGCGGACAACACGATCAGCGGCACCCGGGCGTAGTTGGCCTCGACCACCGCAGGTCCCAGGTTGGCGACCGCGGTGCCCGACGTCATGGCGATACACACCGGCGCATCCGCCCCGATCGCCAGGCCGATGGCCAGATATCCGGCGGTGCGCTCGTCGATGCGGACGTGCAGCCGCAGCCTGCCCGCCCGGTCGGCGTCTTGCAGGGCGAACGCCAGCGGCGCGTTGCGTGACCCGGGACACAACACCACGTCGCGGACGCCGCCGCGGATCAGTTCGTCGACGACGACGCGAGCCTGGGTCGTCGAGGGGTTCACCTCTACAGGGTGTCACAACCGACCGACGATGATCGATCGAGCCGATCAGTGGCAATTGCTGTTGCCCGGGCGGTATGCCCGGCCGTCGCCGATGCGCCGGACTACGCGCATCAGCGCGACCTGCTGCATCGCGACGTCAAGCCCGCCAACATCCTGCTCACCCGCCTCGACCCGGAACGCCGACGAATCTTGTTGGCCGACTTGGGCATTCCGCGCAGGCGGACGATATCAGCGGACTGACGGCAACGAACGCGACGGTATCGGCTCGATGGCGTACGCGGCTCCCGAGCGGCTCACCCAGGCACCGGAACGGTGAACGTGCTGAGCTACTCCCCCAACACCCCCGATCAGGTCTGGGCGCTCGCGAAGAATTTCAGCATCGCGGCGTTGACCGCCTCCGGTCGCTCCAGGAACCCGAGGTGCCCGGTGTCAGGGATCTGCAGATACCGGCCGTTAGGCAGTGCGTCGGCGACCTCGCGCCCCAGATAGGGCGGCGTGATCACATCATCGGCGAAGCCGATCACCAGTACCGGGGCGGCGATGTTGCGGTATGCCGGCAGCCGGTTTTCCTGCGGGGCGATATCGAGCTGACAACGGTAGCCGCGGGTGAGCTTGGTCGGCCACATGCTGAACATCGCGATCCAGTCGGCGACGGCGGCGTCATCGTTGAGGGTCTTGCGGGAGAAACTCTCCAGCAGTCGGGTCTTGGCGTCCCAGGTGGCGGGCAGCCCGACGCCGGCGTCATCGAGGTCAGCCTCGGCCTGGTGGAAGAATTGGCGGGTGCGGTCCAGCCGGCCGCGGGTAGCCATCAGCACCGCCGCGCTGACCAGTTCGGGCCGGACCACCATGAGTTCCTGCGCGACGTAGGAGCCCATCGACACCCCGATGACCCGCGCCGGGCCGATGTCCAGGGACTCGATCAGAGCTGCTGTGTCGGCGACCATGGTCTGCGTCGTGAAGCCTTCGGCGTTCTCGGTGGCACCGATACCACGGTTGTCGAAGGTGACGCAACGGTAGCCGGCCGCCACAAACGCCGGAACCTGGTGCAGGTGCCAGGTGCGTCCGGCACCGCCGCGACCGGAGATGAAGACAACCGGCTCACCGGTCCCCTTGTCGTCGTAAGCCAGGTTGATCACCCGATCGACGGTACAAGCAGTGGGTAGCACGCCTTGACCCGGTCGATCCACCATTGCCGCCGATCCGCCGAGGCGCTCAACGCCTCCAGCCGGGCCGGATCGGGCGTCACCGGGCGCACCGGGAGGAACCCGTCGACGGGCACGACCGGCTCGGCGACGTCGTCCACGAATAGCCGGCCGGTGCCGAGACCGCAGGCGTGCCGCAGCTCTGGTAAGGCCGCGGCGGCAAGCAGACCGCGGCCGATGCCGACCGCCGAGTCGAGTGCGCTGGACACCACGATCGGGATGTCGATCTGCGCGGCGATCTGCAGCATCGCCGAGATACCGCCCAGCGGAGCAACTTTGAGCACCGCGACATCGGCGGCGCCGGCCCGGACCACGGCCAGCGGATCGTCGGCCTTGCGGATGCTCTCGTCAGCGGCGATCGGCACCCCGACCCGGTGCCGCAGCTCGGCGAGCTCGGCAACGGTGGCGCAGGGCTGTTCGAGGTACTCGAGGGGTCCGCCGGAGGTCAGGGCCCGCGCGGCCTCGGCCGCCTGCTCGACGCTCCAGCCGCCGTTGGCGTCCACCCGCACGGTGGCGACCAATTGCCGGACCGCATCGACGCGGTCGACGTCGTCGTTCAGGCTCTGTCCCGGTTCGGCGACCTTCACCTTGGCGGTGCGCGCGCCGGGAAATCGCGCCAGCACATCAGGTACCTCGGCGGCATCGACGGCCGGTACGGTCGCGTTGACGGGGATGCGGTCACGTCGCACCGGCGGCGGCTCGTGGTACGCGGCCTCGATACCCGCTGCCAGCCAATGCGCGGCCTCGGGCGGTTCGTATTCGACGAACGCCCCGAACTCGCCCCAGCCGGCAGGGCCGTCGATCAGCGCCAGTTCCCGGGTGGTGATGCCGCGGAAACGCACCCGCATGGGCAGCGCCACCACGTGCAGGCGGTCCAGCAGATCCTGCAAGTCCGGCTTCACTGCCTGTAGACCTGCCTACCGGCCAGGAACGTCGCCCGCACCTGCAGGTCGGCGACCTGTTCGGGCGGTACCGTGCGGGGATCGGCCGACAGCACCACCAGGTCCGCGTACTTGCCGACCTCGAGCGAGCCGGTCACGTCGTCGGCGAACAGCTGCCAGGCGGCGTCGATGGTCTGTGCCCGAATCGCCTGCTCGACCGTGAGCCGCTCTTCGGGGGCCAGCACCCGTCCGGAGGGGGCCACCCGGGTCGCGGCCACGCTGATGTTGCGCAGCGGCTCCTCGGGGGTGACGGGCGGGTCGTTGTGCAGCGAGATGCGCATGCCGGTGGCAGCTGCGGATCCGGCGGGCATCCAGCGGGATCCGCGCTCCGGCCCGAACAGCCCGTCGACGATGACATCTCCCCAGTAGTGCAGCTGGTCGACGAAGATGCTGCACGTGACGCCCAGCGCGGCGGCGCGCCGCAGCTGCTCGGGCCGGATGGCGCCGACATGCTCGAGCCGCAGCCGATGGTCGTTGCGCGGATGCTGTCGCAGGGCTTCTTCATAGACGTCGAGAATGGTGTCCACACCGGCGTCCCCCTGCACGTGGCAGGCCATCTGCCAGCCGTGCGGGAAGTACGCGCCGACAATTTCGGTCAACTGCTCTTTGGTGTAGTTGGCGCAGCCGCAGGAACCCGGGGTGATGCCGGCCGAGCGGGTGGCCGCGGTGTCCAGATAGGGAAACGAGAGCGCGATGTTGCCGATCCACGGCGAACCGTCCACCCAGATCTTGATGCCGACCTGACGCAACATGTCATCACCCTCGCCCGGGGTGGCGTCGGTGGACATCTGGGCGTTGGAGACCTCGTAGGTCCGCAGTCGCACGGTCAGGTCGTTGTGCAGCTGCTCGACCAGCGGCTTGAACTTCGGGTCGAAGGCCATCTCCGAACAGGTGGTCAGGCCCGCGCGGTTCAGGCGCGCACACTCGGCGCGCAGCATGTCCGGATAGTCGCCGGCTTGAACAGCGCCGCCCAGCAGTGGAAACACCGCACCGATCTCCTCGGCAGTGCCGTCGAGTTCGCCGCTCGCGTCATGGCCGTACTTGGCGCCTTTCGGGTCGGGCGTGTCGCGGGTAAGGCCGTTGAGTTCGGCGGCGCGCGAGTTGAAATAAGCCTTGTGGCCGGAGTTGTGGATGATCACCAGCGGGCCGTCCGGCGCGATGTCGTCGAGCCAGCGCAGCGTCGGGTCGGGTAGCCCGGGCTGCAGCAGCGCGTCCCAGCCGTTGAGGTAGGCGCCCTCGGCACCCCGGCGCGCGGCCTCGCGCCGGATCGTCTCGACGACGTCATCCGGGTCGCGGATGGTGACCGGGCGGATGTCGACGATACGGTCGGACAGCGCGATGGCTTCCATCAGCGGGTGGCCGTGCGCCTCGATGAATCCCGGCATGACGCAGCCGTCGCCGATGTCGATGGTCGCAGTGTTGGCCCCGATGTACTGCGCGACGTCGGTGCGGTCTCCGACGGCGACGATCCGGCCGTCGGCGATGGCGAGCGCCTCGGCGGTGGGGCGGGTTTCGTCGACGGTCAGTACGGTTCCGGTGATGACCGTGTCAGCAGCGCTCATGTGGGCAAATCCTACTGATCGAGGGCGCGAAAAAGCCGAATTGCAACACGTTCTAGTCTTGCTTCATGAGTCGCGCCAGCGACGATGCAGTGGGGGCACCTCCCGCTGGCGGGGGACGAAGCGATGAGGAGGAGCGGCGCCATGAGTGTCGATTTGTTGCGCAACCCGACCCACAACGGCCATCTGCTCGCGGGCGCCCTCAAGCGCCACAAGAACCGGCCGGTGCTGTTCCTCGGCGACACCACGCTGACCGGTGGTCAGCTCGCCGAGCGGATCAGCCAGTACGTCCAGGCCTTCGAGGCGCTCGGCGCTGGTTCCGGCGTCATGGTCGGCCTGTTGTCGCTCAACCGCCCTGAGGTCCTGATGATCCTGGGCGCCGGCCAGACCCAGGGTTACCGGCGTACCGCGCTGCACCCGCTCGGCTCGCTGGACGACCACGCCTACGTGCTCTCCGATTGCGGCGCCAGCGCGCTGATCATCGACCCCAACCCGATGTTCGTCGAGCGCGCGCTCGGGTTGCTGGAGAAGGTGGACTCGCTCACACAGATCCTGACCATCGGCCCGGTGCCGGAAGCGTTGCGCGGGGTGGCGGTCGACCTGTCTGCGGAGGCGGCCAAGTTCGAGCCCAAGCCGTTGGTGGTGGCCGACCTGCCGCCGGACAACATCGGCGGCATGGCCTACACGGGCGGCACCACCGGCAAACCCAAGGGCGTGATCGGCACCACCGGAAACATCGCCGCCATGACCCAGATCCAGCTGGCCGAATGGGAATGGCCGGAGCACCCGCGATTCCTCATGTGCACACCGCTGTCGCACGCCGGCGCGGCGTTCTTCACCCCCACCGTGGTCAAGGGCGGCGAGATGGTGGTGCTGGCCAAGTTCGACCCGGCTGAGGTGTTGAGAGTCATTGAGGAACAACGCATTACGGCCACCATGCTGGTGCCGTCTATGTTGTACGCGCTGATGGACCACCCGGACTCGCACACCCGGGACCTGTCCTCGCTGGAGACCGTCTACTACGGGGCCTCTGCGATCAACCCGGTACGGCTGGCCGAGGCGATCCGCCGCTTCGGCCCGATCTTCGCCCAGTACTACGGCCAGTCCGAGGCCCCGATGGTGATCACCTACCTGGCCAAGGCCGACCACGACGAGAAGCGACTGACCTCGTGCGGACGCCCGACGCTGTTCGCGCGGGTGGCGCTGCTGGGCGAGGACGGAAGGCCGGTGCCGCAGGGTGAGCCGGGCGAAATCTGTGTCAGCGGGCCGCTTTTGGCGGCCGGCTACTGGAACAAACCCGAGGCGACCGCGGAGGCTTTCAAAGACGGCTGGCTGCACACCGGGGACATGGCCCGCGAGGACGAGGACGGCTTCTACTTCATCGTCGACCGGGTCAAGGACATGATCGTCACCGGCGGCTTCAACGTCTTCCCCCGCGAGGTCGAGGACGTCATCGCCGAGCACCCGGCCGTCGCGCAAACCTGTGTGGTCGGCACGCCCGACGAGAAGTGGGGCGAGGCCGTGACGGCAGTGGTGGTGCTGCGCGCCGACGCCGCCCGCGACGACACGGCGATCGAGGTGATGACCGCCGAGATCCAGGCCGCGGTCAAGGAACGCAAGGGCTCGGTGCAATCGCCGAAACGTGTTGTGGTCGTCGACGCGCTGCCGTTGACCGGGCTGGGCAAGCCGGACAAGAAAGCGGTGCGCGCGCAGTTCTGGGAGGGCGCCGGGCGCGCCGTCGGCTGACCCGTGGTGCCGAGCGTGAAGCCAGCTTCACGCTCGCGGCCCAGCGTGAAGCTGGCTTCACGTTCGGCGACGGTGGCTACGCTGGCGGGCATGAGCGAGCACAACATCAAGCCACCCTGGTGGCTCAAGCCGCTGAACAAGGTCTTCATCCAGATGTCGAAGCTGGGCATGAACTTCGGCGGTGAAAGCCCCGTCGTGTTGACGGTGCCCGGGCGCAGGTCGGGCAAGCCACGCTCGACGCCGGTGACCCCGATGACGTTGGACGGCAAGCAATACGTGGTGGCCGGCTTCCCGGGCGCCGACTGCGTCAAAAACGTCAGGGCCGCGGGCGAAGTCACGCTTAACCGCGGACGCAAGAGCGAACGTGTCCGGTTGGTGGAACTTCCCGCGACGGAGGCCAGGCCCGTGCTGCGCGCATTCCCCACCGAAGTGCCGACCGGTGTGGGCTTCATGAAGCGTTCCGGACTGGTCAAGGATGGGCGCCCCGAGGAATTCGAGGCCCTGGCCGGGCGCTGCGCCGTGTTCCGTTTCGATCCGATCTGATGCTGCGCGTGTTGATGGCTGCCGGACTGTTCGCCGCCGCCGGCGTGGCCGGGGCAGCACCCGCGCAAGCCGCGCCGGGGTGTGCACCCGGCGGCAACCCGTCACCACTTGACGTCAATACCCGGCAGATCGGCGACGTCGACGGAGACGGCCTGCCCGACATGCTGTGGGTCGGCAAATCCCGCGGCCCGAACGGCGCCATGACGAGGACCGTCGGCATCACCACGGCCAGCGGATCGACCAGCCAGGTTCAGGTCGCCTCAGCAAGCCCAATCCCGCTGCGCGCGTTCGCGGTTGACGTGGCAGACGCTCACCTGGTGATCGCCGGTCTGGGCCGCAGCGCACCTTTGTACGCATTCGCCCAGTGCCGGCTGCACAGCGCCGTCGACGCCCGCCGCGGCCGGCCGTTCGTGTTCGACCTGGAGAATCTGGCGGGCACCGGCACCGGCGTGGGATGCGACGACTTCGGCGACGGCCGGCGCCTCGTCGCGCTACAGGCTCTCGAAGGCGGCGGCCAGTGGACCGTGCGGCGCACCGAAGTCGACCTGAACGGAATGGAAGTCGACCTGAACGGAATAGAGGCCACCTATGGACGCTCCGATACCCTGGCGGCCACGTCCGCGCACGACCCCGCTGTGACCACCGCTCAGACGATCAACTGCGGGGACCGCAACATTGACCAGGATGGAGTTCAAGAGCCTTGACCGACAACCCCTTTGACGCTGCGCAGTGGCGGCTCGTGGACGGCTTCGATGATCTGACCGACATCACCTATCACCGTCATCTGCGTGACGCGACGGTGCGCGTGGCATTCGACCGTCCCGAGGTGCGCAACGCGTTCCGGCCACACACCGTCGACGAGCTCTACCGCGTGCTCGATCATGCGCGGATGTCGCCGGACGTAGGGGTGGTCCTGTTGACGGGTAACGGGCCGTCGCCGAAAGACGGTGGCTGGGCGTTCTGCTCCGGCGGCGATCAGCGCATCCGCGGCCGCAGCGGATATCAGTACGCCAGTGGCGAGACGGCGGACACCGTGGACGCGGCGCGGGCCGGGCGGTTGCATATCCTCGAGGTGCAGCGGCTGATTCGGTTCATGCCGAAGGTGGTGATCTGCCTGGTCAACGGGTGGGCGGCCGGGGGCGGTCACAGCCTGCACGTGGTCTGTGACCTCACCCTGGCAAGCCGTGAGCACGCGCGTTTCAAGCAGACCGATGCCGACGTCGGCAGCTTCGACGGCGGCTACGGCAGCGCGTATCTGGCCCGGCAGGTGGGCCAGAAGTTCGCCCGCGAGATTTTCTTCCTGGGCCGCGCGTATACCGCCGAGCAGATGCACCGCATGGGGGCGGTCAACGAGGTCGTCGATCATGCCGACCTGGAAGCCGTCGCAATCCAGTGGGCTGCCGAAATCAACGCCAAATCGCCTCAGGCACAACGGATGTTGAAGTTCGCATTCAATCTTCTCGACGACGGCCTGGTGGGTCAGCAATTGTTCGCCGGGGAGGCGACCCGGCTGGCTTATATGACCGACGAAGCCGTGGAGGGTCGCGACGCGTTCCTGCAGAAGCGTCCGCCGGACTGGAGCCCGTTCCCGCGGTACTTCTGAGCGGTTTTGCGGCTTGAGCGCGGAACCGAGTTAGCGCTGACTGCAACCCGCCACGATCGAAGTCCATGACTCGGCGTTTTCGCGTGGCGCCAAGATTCGCCTGTCGTGATCGCGCCACCGACGCAGGTGCGATGCTCGGCCAGCAATCGCCAACTGCGCCCGCCTAAACTCCCACCGTGAGCAAGAGTCCGCTGCGCCGCCTGTCCGACCAGATCGTGTTGGCCAGCATGCGCCCGCCGGTTGCGCCTCAGGTGCTGTTCAACCGGCCGGCGATCAAGCCCGTGGAGCTGCGCGGCAAGCGGGTGCTCCTCACCGGAGCCTCATCGGGCATCGGGGCAGCGGCGGCGGCACAGTTCGCCGACCGCGGGGCCTCGGTGGTCGTCGTCGCCCGGCGTCAGGACCTGCTGGACGAACTCGCCGACCACATCGCGACCGCCGGCGGGACCGCGATGTCGATGCCCTGCGACTGCTCCGACATGGACGCCATCGATGCCCTGGTCACCGAGGTGAGACAGCGCATCGGCGGCATCGACATTCTGATCAACAACGCAGGCCGGTCCATCCGCCGGCCGCTGGGCGAATCGCTGGAACGCTGGCACGACGTGGAACGCACCATGGTGCTCAACTACTACGCGCCGCTGCGGCTGATCCGCGGGCTGGCGCCGGGGATGATCGAGCGCGGCGACGGGCACATCATCAACGTCTCCACCTGGGGGGTGCTCAACGAGGCGGCGCCACTGTTCTCGGTCTACAACGCTTCTAAGGCGGCCCTGACCGCGGTAACCCGGATCGCCGAAACGGAGTGGGGCCCCAGGGGTGTGCACTCGACGGTGCTGTACTACCCTCTGGTCGCCACCCCGATGATCGCGCCGACCAAGGCCTACGACGGGATGCCGGCGCTGACATCGCAGGAGGCGGGAGAGTGGATGATCACCGCCGCCCGCACCCGGCCGGTGCAGATTGCGCCCCGGATGGCCATTGCGGCCAAAGCGCTCAACACCGTCGGGCCCCGTTGGGTCAACACTTTGATGCAAAGACGCAACAACCAGCACGGCTGAGCCAGGAAGGATCCCGATGACCGATATCTGGACCACGATCGCCGCCGAGCGCGGCGCCCTCGCCGACGACCTGGCCGCGCTGACCCCGGCGCAATGGGACACGCCGTCACTCTGCTCGGCCTGGACGGTCCGCGACGTTGTCGCGCACCTGTCCGCCACCGCCTCGATGAGCCCCGGCAGATTCTTCGCCGGGATGGCCAGGGCCGGATTCAGCTTCGCCAGGTTCTCCGCGGCTCAGCTGGCGCGACACCGCGGCCCCGACCCGGCCGCCACCCTGGCCGACTTCCGCAGCCTGCGGGACTCCACTTCGTCGCCGCCTGGGCCGAAAGTCTCCTGGCTGGGCGAGATCGTGATCCACAGCGCCGACATCCGCCGTCCGCTGGGCATCGCGCACACCTACAAACCCGGTGCGGTGCGCCAGGTGATCGACTTCTACAAAGGCTCCAACATGCTCAGCGGTGCCAAGAACCGGGCCGCCGGCCTGGCGCTGCAGGCCACCGACGAGGACTGGCGACACGGGCAGGGCGAGCCGGTCGAAGGTCCCGTGCTCTCGCTGCTGCTGGCCATCACCGGCCGGGCGGCGGCCTGCGACGACCTGACCGGACCCGGCGTGGCGACCCTGCGCGAGCGGTGCTAGACACGACAACATGGAGATTCTGGCGAGCCGGATGCTGCTTCGACCGGCGGACTATCAACGCTCGCTGACCTTCTACCGCGACGAGATCGGGTTGGCGATCGCTCGTGAATACGGCGCAGGCACAGTATTTTTCGCCGGGCAGTCGTTGCTGGAACTGACCGGCTACGACGAACCGGACCATTCCCGGGGACCCTTTCCCGGCGCGCTGTGGCTGCAGGTGCGCGACCTGGCCGCAACCCAGGACGAGCTCAGAGACCGGGGCGTGCCCATCGCCCGCGAGGCGCGCCGCGAACCGTGGGGCCTGCACGAGATGCACGTGACCGATCCCGACGGCGTCACGCTGATCTTCATCGAGATCCCGCCGGGTCATCCGTTACGGACCGACACCCGGCAATGAGTCCCGGCGAAGCAAAGATGAACTACCGGGTAACATTCGGCGACGACTCGCGATATTCCTGCGTTCATCCTGTTCATCCGTTCGACAAGGGATACTCCGACCACAAGAATCAGGCCCTGTGAACATTCAGCTGTTCCTCTTGATCATCGTCGTGATCACCGCACTGGCGTTCGACTTCACCAACGGATTCCACGACACCGGTAACGCCATGGCAACCTCGATCGCCAGCGGCGCGCTGGCGCCGAAGGTCGCGGTCGCGCTGTCGGCGGTGCTGAACCTCATCGGCGCCTTCCTGTCCACGGCAGTGGCGGCGACCATCGCCAGGGGTCTGATCGACGCGAACCTGGTGACGCTCGAGCTGGTATTCGCCGGGCTGGTGGGCGGGATCGTCTGGAACCTGCTCACCTGGCTGCTCGGCATTCCCTCGAGCTCCTCACACGCACTAATCGGCGGGATTGTCGGCGCGACCATCGCGGCGGTCGGCGGACATGGAGTGATCTGGAAAGGCGTCGTCTCCAAGGTGCTGATCCCAGCCGTCATCGCCGCGCTGCTGGCGATCGTCGTCGGTGCGGCGGCCACCTGGCTGGTCTACCGGATCACGCGCGGCACCACGGACGAGCGCACCGAGTCCGGGTTCCGGCGGGGACAGATCGGCTCGGCGTCACTCGTCTCGCTGGCGCACGGCACCAACGACGCACAGAAGACCATGGGGGTGATCTTCCTGGCGTTGATGTCCTACGGTGCGGTTAGCAAGACCGACGTGATGCCGCCGCTGTGGGTGATCGTGGCCTGCGCCGTGGCGATGGCGGGCGGCACCTACCTCGGCGGCTGGCGGATCATCCGCACGCTGGGCAAGGGCCTGGTGGAGATAAAGTCGCCGCAAGGAATGGCCGCCGAATCATCTTCGGCCGCAGTGATATTGCTGTCGGCTCATTTCGGCTACGCGCTGTCGACCACCCAGGTCTGCACCGGCTCGGTGCTGGGCAGCGGGGTCGGCAAGCCCGGCGCCGAGGTGCGTTGGGGAGTGGCCGGTCGGATGGCCACGGCATGGTTGGTCACGCTGCCGTTGTCGGGTCTGGTCGGTGCGCTCACCTACTGGATAGTGCACTTCATCGGCGGATACCCCGGCGCGATCATCGGCTTCTCGCTGTTGATCGCGGTTTCGGCCACCATCTACCTCCGGTCGCGCAGGGCGAAGATCGACCACAAGAACGTCAACGCCGAATGGGAAGGCCACCTGACGGCCGGACTGGACGCCACCGAGCCGCCGCAACCACCCGACACGGGGTCCAAGCCAGGAGGTCCAGCCCAGCAGTTCGGTTCCGACGGCCAGATCCCCGCACGGAACGTCTCATGAACGCCTGGTTCAACTACGAAGCCACCGGGAAGATCCTGATCTTCAGCCTGCTGGCGGGCGCGGCATTGCCGGGACTGTTCGCGCTGGGTGTAAGACTGCAGGCCGCAGGGGGCGGCACCCTGAACACCAACGGGCTCGCCGGAAAGCAGCGGCCGTTGCTGACAGCCATTGCCTGGGCGATCTACGCGGTGGTCCTCGTGGTCGTCATCCTCGGCGTGCTCTACATCGCCCGCGACTTTATCGCCCACCACACGCACTATCCATTCCTGGGCGCCAAACCGTAACCCGGATCCCCCTCGACAAGACTCAAGTTTCGGCGACGACACTGGGGGTAAGTTGATCGCACAATGAACCATTTCCTGAGTTCGATCGTCTCGTGGCTGCGCGCGGGATATCCGGAGGGCATTCCGCCGACGGATACCTTTGCCGTGCTGGCGTTGCTGGCGCGTCGCCTGACCAACGACGAAATCGTCACGGTGGCCAGCGAGTTGATGCGGCGCGGCGAATTCCACATCGACAACATCGACATCGGCGTGGCGATCACTCAGCTCACCGACGAACTGCCCTCCCCCGCGGACGTCGAGCGCGTCCGGCAGCGACTGGCCGTCCAGGGCTGGCCGCTCGATGACGTGCGCGACAATGGAGACCACCTATAGCGGTCCTGCGGGCGCTGCGCGTCGCACCGGGTTCGGCGACCCGGCAGCTGCTGCCCGCCCTGCGGCGAGTTCTCGACGGTCGGGACGGCGCGCTCGTCGCCGCGCCGGAGCACAATCTCGAGTCCGTCGTGGGTGGCTTGCGGGTCGGTGAGGAGATCGATGATGACGTCGCGCTGGTGGTGGCGACATCAGGAACCACCGGAGCGCCCAAAGGCGCATTGCTGACGTCGGCCGCGCTGACCGCGAGCGCGACGGCCAGCCACCACCGCCTCGGCGGCCCGGGGCGGTGGCTGCTTGCCATACCGCCGTACCACATCGCCGGGCTGCAGGTGCTGATCCGCAGTGCGCTGGCCGATTCCGAGCCGGTCGAGCTCGATGTGTCGGCCGGCTTCGATGTCCGCCAATTGCCAACTGCGGTAGCGCGTTTGGGGTCGGGGCGGCGATACACGTCGCTAGTCGCCAATCAGCTGGCCAAGGTACTGGCCGACCCGGCCGCCACGGCCGCGCTGCGGGAACTGGATGCCATCCTGCTGGGTGGCGGACCGGCGCCGCGACCGGTGCTCGATGCCGCAAAAGCGGCGGGCATCAGCGTGGTACGGACCTACGGCATGAGCGAGACGGCAGGCGGTTGCGTGTACGACGGGGTGCCGCTGGACGGCGTGCAGTTGCGGGTCCGCGAGGACGGCAGGATCGCACTCGGCGGTGCCACCCTGGCCAAGGGGTATCGCAACCCGGTCGAGCCCAACCCGTTCGAAGCGGGCTGGTTTCTGACCGATGACATTGGCTCCCTTGATGATTCGGGTGTTTTGACTGTGCTCGGCCGCAGCGACGACGCGATCAACACAGGCGGGCTGACCGTGCTGCCCGGACCCGTCGAGGCCGCCTTGTGTACCCATCCCGCGGTCCACGACTGTGCGGTGTTCGGGGTCGACGACGAGCGGCTCGGCCAACGCGTGGTCGCCGCCGTGGTGGTCGGTGCCCGATCCACGGCGCCGACGCTGGCGGAGCTGCGGGCCCACGTCGCACGCATGCTGGATGCCAGCGCCGCACCGCGGGAGCTGCATGTGGTCGCGGAGCTACCGCGGCGCGGTATCGGGAAGGTCGACCGCCGGGCGCTGAGGCAACGGTTCGGTCAATAGGCTGATCGATCGTGAAGACTGCCCGCCGGGAAATATTCGCGGTCGCGGTCGCGGCCATTCTGGTTGCGGCCGCGTTCGTGCTGCCTCGAATGGACGTCGGCGTCAAACCGAGGTCGGACATCGGGCTGGAGCGGTTCGCCATGCGCGCGGGCGCCGCGCCGATCTTCGGGTACTGGGATGTTCACTTCGGCTGGGGCACGATGGCGGCGCTTGTTATCGCGGTAGTTGCGGTGTGGTGGGGGCCGGTTGTGGCGCAACGCGTTTCGTGGCGCGCACTGACGCTGGCCGCGTGGGCGACGGCGGCGCTGTGGGCGTTTTCGCTGGCCATGATCGATGGCTGGCAGCGCGGCTTCGCAGGCCGCTTGACCACCCGTGACGAGTACCTGTGGGAGGTGCCGGGCATCACGGACATCCCGGCGACGCTGCGTACGTTCGCCAGTCGGATCGTCGACTTCCAGCCGCATTCGTGGACCACCCACGTCTCCGGCCATCCTCCGGGTGCGGTGCTGACGTTCGTCTGGCTGGACCGGATCGGCCTGCACGGCGGTGCCTGGGCCGGGCTTTGGTGTCTACTGCTGGGCTCGAGTGCGGCCGCGGCCGCGGTGGTCGCCGTGCGGGCACTGGCCGGCGAGAGCACGGCGCGGCGCGCGGCCCCGTTTGTCGCCGTTGCCCCCACGGCGATCTGGGTCGCGGTATCGGCGGATGGATACTTCGCCGGCGTGGCGGCCTGGGGGATCGCGCTGCTGGCGTTGGCGGTTCACGGTGGGGTTCGGTTTCCCGCATTGACCGGCGCGGGAGCGGGACTGGTGCTCGGCTGGGGCATCTTCTTGAGCTACGGCCTGGTGCTGATCGGGTTGCCGGCCGTGGCGGTGCTGGTCTCGGCGGCCGACTGGCGCGCGGCGCTGCGCGCACTGGGACCGGCCGCGCTGGCTGCGGTATCGGTGGCGGCGACCTTCGCGGTGGCGGGGTTTTACTGGTTCGACGGGTATACCTTTGTGCACCAACGTTATTGGCAAGGCATCGCGAAGGACCGGCCATTCCAGTACTGGAGCTGGGCCAACCTGGCGTGCGTAGTGTGTTCGATCGGGCTGGGCTCCGTCGCCGGAATCAGTCGCGTTTTCGACAGAGCAGCCATCCGACGCCGATCCGGGCTGCACCTGCTGCTGCTGGCCACGTTGGCCGCAATCATCTGCGCCGACCTGAGCATGCTGAGCAAGGCCGAGACCGAAAGGATCTGGCTGCCGTTCACCGTGTGGCTGACCGCGGCGCCGGCGCTGTTACCGGTGCGATCACATCGGGTATGGCTGGCGATCAACGCCACTGGGGCAATGCTGCTCAATACCGTGATCTTCACCAACTGGTAGGAGCACGCAAGACCGCCACCATCCGGTCGCGGCTACTCCCAATCGCGCCGGACAACACACGATCCAGCCGGAACAGGCACGTCGGTCCAACCCAGCCGTCGGGAGTCAGGCACCTCAAAGACCGGCGGCACGCGTCGCGCGCACGAAGCGGCTGTCCGAACCGCAGGCTTCGCGCACGGCCGCGACGTCGTCTATGACGTCGACGTCGGCCAGCCGCTGCACCAGATCGACCTCGATACCGCTGCCGCGCAGAGCTTTCAGCGTCAGTTCACCGGTATCCGGTTGTGACATCGGGACGCCGCGCAGACAGCCGGCCAAAGCCGGGTTGTGCACGCCGAGCACCCACCATCCCCCGTCGAGCGCCATCCCCAGCACGGCCGCGGACTGCAGCAACCGTCGCGCGCACTGGGTCAGCAGCCCCGCGCTCACCTGCGGCGTGTCCATCCCGATCTGCAACACGGGATGGCCGCAGCGGCCGGCGTCGGCGTGCGCGTTGGCCAGGCGATCGGCGAAGTCGTCGCCGCGCTGCGCGACCACCGTGAACGACTCGAGCCGCCGCCGGAGTTCGTCGGCGTTCGCTGCGGCGTCCAGGTCACCGGTCAGTGCGACCACCCGCGCGGCCACCGGGGTCGCCATCACGGCATCCAGTGTGTCGAGCAGCGCGGCGGCCGCGATCTCGGCGGCGAGGCGGTCGCCGACCGTCGCCGCCAGCCGGGTCTTGGCCCGGCCCGGCTGCGGCGCCTTGGCGACCACCAGCACCGTGACCGGCAGATTCACGAGATCACCTTCCAGAAGTCCAGAATCGCGGTGATGCTGCCTCGCAGCGACCCGCTCACTTTGGACTTGCCGCCCGTCCGCGGGCCGTAGCTGACATCGAGTTCGACCACCTGCCAGCCGGCGGCCGCGGCCCGGACCAGCAGCTCCAGCGGATAGCCAGAGCGCCGGTCGGTGACACCCAGCTTCAACAGCGCCTCACGGTGGGCAACCCGCATGGGCGCGATGTCGTGTACCGGCAGACCGTGGCGGGTACGTAGTCGCCAGCTCATCACCACGGTGCCCACCCGTGCGACCCACGGCCAGTGCAGTCCGGGCACCGGGCGGCGCCGGCCGGTCACCATGTCGGCGCCTCGGTCCAATTCGGCGACCAGCCTGGGCAGCTCTGCGGCGTCCATCGATCCGTCGGCGTCGATGACAGCCACGACGGGTGTCGTCGCGGCGACCACACCCGCATGGACCGCCGCGCCGTATCCCGGCCGCGGCTCGGTGACTACCCGGGCACCATGGCTGGCGGCCACGGCAGCGGTGCGATCGGTGCTGTTGTTGTCCACCACCAGCGCCTGGTAGCCCGGCGGAATGGCGGCCAGCACCGCAGGGAGCGACTCCTCCTCATTGAGGCAGGGCAGCACAACCGTCACAGCGGACACGGGAAATCCTGTCGCGGCCGGATCAGATCACCGTGGCCCGCCGCTGCTGCCGCCCGAGGGCGGTTTCGGCGCCTGCTGCGTCGGCGGCTTGGGCGCCACAGTCTGCGGCGCCTGCGTCTGCGGTGCCTGCGTCTGCGGTGCCTGCGTCCTGGGCTGCGGGGCCTGCGTGGGCTGCGGCGCCTGCGTGGGCTGCGGCGCGTACGTGGTGGGCTGCGGCGCGTACGTGGTGGGCTGCGGCGCAGCGGTAGTCGGCTTCGGCGCGACGGTGGTCGGCGCGGCCGTGGTGGGCGCAATCGTCGTCGAATACGGGGCCTGCGTCGTCGGTGCGGTGGTGGGCGGAGTCGTCGCCGGCGTGGTCGGTGGCGTGGTCGTCGGAACCGTCGTAGAGGGCGGGGTGGTGGGCGGCGTTGTGGGGGGCGTGGTGGGGGGCGTCGTCGGCGGTGTGGTGGTCACCGGCGTGGTGTAGGGCGTCGTCGGCGGCGTCGTGTAGGTCGGCGTCACCACCGGCCACGTAGGCATGCCCGGCACCCAGCCGGGGTAGGGCGGAACGATCGGAACCGGAATCGGCGCCGGGACGGGCACCGGCGCGGCGGGCTGAGGCGCGGGTGCCGGCTGCACCGGCGCCTGTCGAGGAACGTTCTGCACGGCCGGAATGCTGCCGCCCTGGAAGCCCGCGGTAGGCAGGTCGGGCGGCGGCGGCGGAACCGGAGCCTGCTGTTCGGTGGGCAGCAGCGGCATGAACTTGCCCGGCTGAGCGTTCTGGTGGCCTTCGACCGGAAGTGTCGACGCGGTGGGGCGGACGGTGACCGCGACCGCGACCGCCAGCGAAGCGAATCCGAGTACCGCGAACCCCATGACCGCGTTGCTGATCAGCAGTCGCCGCAGATTGTGCGGCTGTCCGCCGGCTTCCGGGTCGTCCTCGTCGACGCCGTCGTCGAATTCGTCGTACTCATCGCCGTATTCACCGAAGCCGTCGGTGTCCATCGGCAGGATGTCGTACTCACTGGCCTCCGAATAGGCCAGCTGCTCGCCTCCGGTGCCGGGTTGCCCGGCGTCGGGCGAGGACAAGTAGGCGGTCGCATCGCCGGGGACCTGTGCGGCCATCGTCGCGTCCGGGGACGCGGTGGGCGCGGCCATCGTCGCGTCGCCGGCGAAGCCCTGATGTCCGTGCGCGTGTTGGGCGAAACCCTGATGCGCCATCGTCGCACCCAACCCCGGCGCGTCCGGCGACGACGTCGGGCCACCGGGCCCACCGCCCGGCCCACCGGCCGACCACCCCGGCGCGTCCGGCGACGACGTCGGTCCACCGGCCGACCACCCCGGCGCGTCCGGCGACGACGTCGGTCCACCCCCGGGCGCCCCGGACGACCAACCCTGATGCGCCATGGGAGCGTCGACTGAAGAACCCGCGGCCGCGCCAGGCCCGTCGGCAGGTATCACCGGCGCCGCCATCGTCGCGTCGGCGGGCAACGCCGGGTGAGCCGTCGTGGCACTGACGCCGTCGGCGGCCGCACCCTGGGCCAGTGCAAAGTCGGGGTCCGCCGGGATCTGTACGCCCATGGTCGAGGCAGACTGCAGATGGTCGGCGAACATGGCCGTGTTCTCGGAGGAGCTACCCACCACCAGCACATCGTTCGGGCTACCGGCCTGACCGGGGATCTGGGACATCAGGGTGTCGAACGTTGCCCCGGGATCACTCTCCATCGGCGTCGACGCCAGTACCGTCGGCGGCGAGTCCGGATCCCCCGTCACCGCCAGGCTGGCGGTCTCATTGCCGACCAACAGCACGGCGGCGGCGCCGCGCCCGGGGTTCAGCAAGGCCGTGGCAGCCCGCGACTCCGACACCACCTCGACGTTCGCCAGACGGGCGTAATCCAGGGCATCCCGCAGCTGGCGGGCCAGGTACGGGTCCGACCAGACCAGTCGGGTGGCCCGCAGGCGGTGGCCCTCGTCGGCCAGCAGTCGATTCGTGCCGACGACCGTCTCGGTGAGGTCCGCGACCGGGTCATGGGACAGTTCGACCGTGGACTGGTCGATCACCTGGTTACCGCGGCCGCCCGCGGCGACCAGAGCCAGGCGTGCGACCCGGCCGGTGACGGCCACCCCCAACACGACGTCCATTTATGGCTCCCCTTCGGGCCGGCCACCCCACGACCAGCAATGTCCCGGCATCATTACACTTTGTACCGTCGGCAAATATTCGTCATTCGGGCGTCAAGGCAACCCCATGAGCGCAGCGTAATCGGATTTCCACTCCTAGGGATGCTCACCAAGGATCCCGTCCACGTTCATAACCTGTTCACAGCCACGGCCGCACATCCGAATGGAGAATATGTTCGCAAGGGAACAACGCAGCGGGCCCGGCAGGGGGTTCCCTGACAACACCGCCGAACCTGCCCCGGCAGCACCCGACCTCGATCCCTGGGGGGCATCGTGAGCCTGAACACCGACGACACGCCGACCGGACCCATCGCGGGTGTGCGACAGGCGCCCCCGGGTGCCGGCCGGCAGCCGCAGCCGGGGCCGGACAGCGGGCCCAGCGACGTCAGCCTCAAGCCGCCGGTCCCCGGCCCGCAGAATTCCCGGCGACTCACCCGGGCGCGCAACGTCCTTCGTGATCTGGTCGCCATCGTCTTCCTCGCCCTGGCACTGCTTTTTCCGTGGAACCTGTACTTCGGTTACGCAGTCCCGGACAGCAGAACGGTGCTGTGGATATTGCTGTGGTCGGTCACCGCGCTGTCCGTCACATCGGCGATCGTGTCGCTTGCCCGCTCGGAACCCCGCCGGGGCGCAGGTCTGCGGCTCGCACTCAACATCCCCTACCTGCTGCTGGTGCTGGGCTTCGTAGTCTTCGATGTATTCGAGTCGATCCGGTTCGGCGGTCAGGTCAACGTGCCCGGCGGCATCGGCCCGGGGGGATGGCTGGGGGTCGCGGGTGCGCTGCTGGCGGCGCAACCGATGTTGACCAGCCCGACCATGGACGAAGCGAGCTACCACAGATGGTTGCGCGCCGCCCGGATCATCGGCTACGCATCGATGTTCGGGGCATCGTTGACCGCGGGGTTCAACCTGTGCTGGCGCGTGCGTTACGCCCTGCAGGGCGTCGACGGCTCGGAATTCGGTACCCGCAACACCGCGGTCATTCTCACCGCGGTGGTGTACGGCGTGGTGGCCCTGACCGCGGTGCTGGTGGCCTCACGGTGGATCCTGCGCAACACCCCGGCGTCGCGGTTCGCCACCGTCGCGCTGGCCGGCTCTGCGCTGGTGGCCGCGATGACGGTGTGGCTTCTTCCGGTCGGCCGTGAGATCGACGCGTTTCACGGCATCGCTCAGAACACCTCGATGGCGGGAGTGGGCTACGAGGGTTATCTGGCCTGGGTGGCGGCAGCGGCCCTGTTTGTTCCGCTGACCCTGTTCTGCGGCGCGGAGGTGCGCAACGACCGGGAGGTGTGGCGCGGCGCGATCAGAAAAGCGTTGATGTTGATAGTCGTCGGGTGCGCGGGTTCGGCGCTGATGCGGATTACCGATCTGGTGGTCGCGGTGATGCTCAACTATCCCGCCTTCCCCTACACCTCCCTGACGTTGGCGACGTTCGATGTGACGGCTGCGGCGCTGGCGCTGTGGCTGCGCGCGCGGCTGACGTCCGGCCCGCTGCGGTCGCGGCTCATCACCGTGTTGAGCGGACTGGTGGTCTCCCTGATGTTTTCGCGCGTCATCCTCGGGGTCGTGCTGGCCCCGCGCTTCGCGCCGCAAGGGCCCGTCAACCCGGTCTACGGGAACAGTCTGGCCCAGCAGATCACCAGCACCTTCGACGTGACGCTGTGCGGCCTGGCGCTGTGCGTCTTCGCCGCGGTCATCATCGCGGCCCGGATCCGCAAGCCGCGGCGACGCCCGCGCCGGCAGGGTCCGGCCCAGCGTCCCACGACCCGCCCGCCGGTGCCCATCCCCACCCGCCCCGGCCCTGCCCCGCCGCCGTCGGAGGCCGGGACGATGCAGTTCGGGGCGGCCCGAACCCAGCACGACGCCCCGAACGCGGTGCTGTCCGCGCCGGGGCCGGCGCCGCGGATCTTCCGGTCCAGCGAAACCACCGGACCGGTGCGCCCCAAGATCTACCGGCCGCCCGGCAACCCGTCCTAAGGACGGCTACCGCAACGGAGCGAAGGCGAACTCCCGCAGTCCCTGCGCGGGCTCGATGGCGGCTCGGAACCCGAGCACATCGGCGGCGCGGGCAGGATCGGCCACGATGTGGCGCACGTCCCCGCTGCGGTACTGCCCGGTGACGACCGGGGACGATTCCCCGCCGCGCGCCTGGCACAACGCGACGGCCACCTCGCGGATCGAGATGGGGCGACCGGAGCAGACGTTGGCCGCGATGAAGCCCTGCACCTCCGCCGTCGCCGCCGCCACATTGGCGGCGGCGATGTCGTCGACATGCACGAAGTCACGCATCTGAGCGCCGTCTTCGTAAACCCGCGGCGGTTCACCCTTTTCCAGTGACGAGCGGAAGATGGCCGCCACCCCGGAATACGGCGTATCCCGTGGCATGCCCGGGCCGTACACGTTGTGGTAACGCAGCGCCACGACGGAGCCGCCGGTGGCCTCTGACCACGCCAGCGCATAGTGCTCCTGCGCGGTTTTACTGGCCGCGTACAAGCTGCGCGGTCGCAGCGGCGCGTCCTCGTCCACCAGTTGCCAACCGACCGGGTCGCCGCAGTACGGGCAGCGGTGCTCGAATACCCCGGCGTCCAGATCGCTGCGGCGCCGGGGCCGCGGGTCGACCAGTCCGTGCTCGCCGCAGGAATACCGCCCCTGCCCGTACACCACCATCGACGACGCCAATACCAGGCGCGACACCCCGGCGGCGAACATCTGGGCCAACAGCACGGTCGTGCCCAGATCGTTGTGCCCGCCGTACTCGGGTGCATCGGCGGCATCGACCCCGGCACCGACCATCGCGGCCTGGTGACACACCAGGTCGGCACCCGCCAGAAACGGAGCCAATGCGTCGGCGTCGCGCACGTCGACCCGGTGACAGCCCTGCGGGAGCACGGCATCGGGGCCGTGCGCGGCGGGCAGCAATGCGTCCACACCGATCACCTCGTGGCCGGCTGCGCGCAGCGCGGCATCCACCCGGGACCCGATGAACCCGGCCGCGCCGGTGAGCAGCACCCTCATGGCAGCTCGAACGGCAGCGAAACCCCGGCATGCTGCAGACAGTGGGTACAGGTGCGCTCGGGTGCGACGCGGCCGATCGCCGTGCGCACCAGCTCCTTGAACATCCCCATGTTCTGTTTGAATTCAGCGAAGACGTCCTCTGCCTTCACGCCCTCGCCGACAGCCACCCCCGCATCCACGTCGGTAATCAAAGCTATTGCTGCATAACATAATTCGAGTTCGCGCGCCAGGATGGCCTCCGGGTATCCGGTCATGTTGATCACGCTGAAACCTGCGCTGGCGAACCACTGACTTTCGGCCCGGGTGGAAAACCGGGGGCCCTGAATCACCACCATGGTGCCGCCGTCGACCACCTCGGGCAGTTCGGTGACCGCGGTGCGCAGTGTCGGGCAGTACGGGTCGGCGAAGCTGGTGTGCACCCCGCCGGTGTCGAAGTAGGTATCGGCCCGACCGGTGGTGCGGTCGACGAGTTGATCGGGCACCACCACCGTGCCCCGCCCGATCCCGGGCCTCAGGCTGCCGACCGCGCACGGCGCGAACACCCGCCGCACGCCCAGCGCGCGCAGGGCCCACAGGTTGGCGCGGTAGGGGACGGTGTGCGCCGAATACTCGTGCCCCGTGCCGTGCCGGGGCAGAAAGGCGACTTCGTGCTCGCCGATCGCACCGACGGTGATGGGGGCGCTGGGTTCACCCCACGGAGTTTCCGGACGGACGGTGCGGACGTCCGAGTCGAAGAACGTATAGAAACCGGTACCGCCGATCACTCCGAGCACCCGCGCAATCTTAGGCATAGGGCAGGATGCGTTGGTGGCCAGTTTTGCCCAATGGGTTTCCGGGGCGCGTCCGCGCACGCTGCCCAACGCGGTTGCCCCCGTCATCGCGGGCACCGGTGCCGCGGCGTGGTTGCACGCGGCGGTGTGGTGGAAGGCGCTGCTGGCTTTCGGTGTCGCCGTGTCGTTCGTCGTCGGGGTCAACTACGCCAACGACTACTCCGACGGCATCCGGGGCACCGACGACGAGCGCGCCGGCCCGATGCGGCTGGTGGGTTCGCGGTCGGCGACCCCGCGGGCGGTGCTGACCGCGGCGCTGGTGAGCTTGTCGGTCGGCTGCGTGGCCGGGCTGGCACTGGCGCTGCTCAGCGCGCCGTGGCTGATCGCCGTGGGCGCCGTATCCGTGCTGGGCGCCTGGCTGTACACCGGAGGGTCCAGGCCGTACGGCTATGCGGGGCTGGGTGAGGCCGCCGTGTTCATCTTCTTCGGTCTGGTCGCGGTGCTCGGCACGCAGTACACGCAAGCCCTGCGGGTGGACTGGGTGGGTCTGGTGCTGGCGGTGGGCATTGGGGCGCTGTCGTCATCGGTATTGGTGGCCAACAACCTGCGCGACATCCCCACTGACTCGCAGTCCGGCAAGATCACCCTGGCGGTACGCCTGGGGGACAGCCGCACCCGTGTGCTCTACCACACGCTGCTGGTCGTCCCGGCCCTGCTGACGTTGGTCCTGATGATTGCGACGCCCTGGTGCGCGGTGGGTCTGGTGGCCGCCCCGCTGGCCGTGCGGGCCGACCGGCCGGTGCGCTCCGGCAGCGGCGGCCCAGAGCTGATCCCGGTGCTGCGCGACACCGGGCTGGCGATGGTGGTGTGGGCCGTCGCCGTCGCCGGCGCGCTGGCGCTGAACCGGTAAGCCTTCTCGACCCTGCGTGTCCAAGGCCCCGGTGCACGCGCTCAGCAAGCACGCCTAGAGTCGATCACGCCCGCCGCGGCATAAGCGATGGTGCTGCGGCGTGCGGGAAGGACGAGGTTGATGACCGAGATCGCCACAGTCAGTGGCCCCACGAACATCGGACTGCTCAGTGTCGGCGCGTACCGTCCCGAGCGGGTCGTCACCAACGACGAGATTTGCGAGAAGATCGACTCGTCCGACGAATGGATCTACTCCCGCACCGGAATCAAAACGCGCCGGTTCGCCGCCGACGATGAGTCGGCCGCCTCGATGGCGGCCGAGGCGTGCCGGCGGGCTCTGAAGAACGCCGATCTGTCCGGGGCTGACATCGACGGCGTGATCGTCACGACCAATACCCACTTCCTGCAGACGCCGCCGGCAGCACCCATGGTCGCGGCCGCGCTCGGTGCCAAAGATGTGCTGGGTTTCGATATCTCGGCGGGTTGCGCCGGATTCGGCTACGCGTTGAGCACCGCGACAAACATGATCCGCGGCGGCGGCGCCCGCACGATGCTGGTGGTCGGCACCGAAAAGCTGTCACCCACCATCGACATGTACGACCGCGGGAACTGCTTCATCTTCGCCGACGGCGCCGCCGCGGTCGTGGTGGGCGAGACACCGTTCCAGGGCATCGGCCCGACGATCGCCGGCAGCGACGGTGAGCAGTCCAGTGCGATCCGCCAGGACATCGACTGGATCACGTTCGCGCAGAACCCGAGCGGTCCGCGCCCGTTCGTGCGACTCGAAGGTCCGGCGGTGTTCCGTTGGGCGGCGTTCAAGATGGGCGATGTCGGCCGCCGGGCGCTCGAGGCGGCCGGCGTCGCGCCCGATCAGATCGACGTGTTCGTGCCCCACCAGGCCAATACGCGGATCAACGACCTGCTGGTCAAGAACCTCGAGTTGCGCCCGGACACCGTCGTCGCCAACGACATCGAGCACGCCGGGAACACCTCCGCGGCTTCCATCCCGCTGGCCATCGCGGAATTGATGGACAAGGGCGCGGCAAAGCCGGGTGATCTGGCTCTGCTGATCGGCTACGGTGCCGGTCTGACCTACGCCGCGCAGGTCGTGCGGATGCCGTTGCACAGCGACTGAACGATCAGCGCGGTCTGCGCGGATGGATGTCGAACAGTTCGGCCGCCGGCACTAGTCAATAGGCCTGAGCATCAAACGTGCGCCCGGCGATCATCTCGTCGAAGACCGTCATGAACTGATCGGCACCGCGGAGTTCACCGCGGATCCGTGCGGCCAGCCGCTTTGCGGCATGCTGCACCCGGTCGGCTCGCACCCGCTCGACGGCATCGGCGAGGACGACCGCGCTCAACGTTCCTCGTGGAACGAGTTCACCGGCCCCCAGACGCCTGAGTGCCCGTCCCCAGAAGTACTGATCAGTCACCTGGCTGCACACGACTGAGGGGGTGCCACTGGCTGCCGCGGCGGCAACGGTACCTGCGCCACCGTGGTGCACGACCGCCGCACAACGTGGGAACAGAGCGGTGTGGTCGACCTCCGACACCAGCCGGATCCGATTCGACGGCGCTGTAATCGTGTTCATTTGCGATGAGCCGACCGCGACAATCGCGCGGTAGCCACGGACACCGCAGACCGTGTCGAATTCGGTCAACAGCCGCCCCAACCGTGGCATCGGGGTGCTGCCGAATCCGATATAGACCAGGGGCTCTTCGGTCGCGTCGATCCATCTCACCAGATCAGGAGTCATGGACGGGGCATGCTGTCCGGCCGGACGGATGAACCCGATCCGTCGGCAGTCAGCGGAATCGCGCTTGTTGCGGGCAACGATGGCGGTGCCGAAGGCTTCCACGATCAGATGCTTACTGCGCTGGAATGTCTTCGACGGCCGCAGGACCGGTCGCGGATACCCGATGCGTCGCGCCAGACGTCGGGTATCGCGCCAAATACTGAGGTCCAGCCCCAGATCGAACAGCTGATAGGTCAGCCCGGACAGCGGGTACGGAAGCCGCTGGAGGCCCGGAGTGACGAGGGGATGGGCCACCGGCGCAGCCGGCGATAATGGCTGTAAATGCAGGGATACGATCGGCACGTCGGCGGCGGCGGTGATGATCGCCACCTTCTCCTGCAGCGTTCGCATGGTGATCACGCAGTCAGTCCCGCGACACAACTCGATCAGGGCGGCATCGATCTCCGGACTGTGTCGACGGTACTGGTCCCCGATGGCCCGCAATTGAGCCACGGTTCCGCGTTCGAAAAATGCTCGTTGCCCCTCCGGTGAGGCAAGAAACGCGCTGAGATCAAGAGCCGTGAGGATCACCGGCGCGAATCCGAAACGTTCCGCCAGGAACGCGACGTCGGCATTGCCGCCGAATGCCACATCGTGGCCCGCATCCCGGAGACGTTTCGCGATTTCCAGCAGCGGTAGCGCATCCCCACGTGTACCGACACAGGCAATTGCGATGCGCATTCGCAACCCCTTGATGCCCGGCGTGTCAGATCTACCCAGGGTCGTTGACATCTCTGACCCAGCGCGAGGCAATCGTAGCCAATTGTTTGCCGATGGTGGACGGAGTTGTCTTCGAGATTTTGAGTCGGAAGCGACAAATTGGTGCGGTACAGGACTATCGTTCGGGAATGCGCTCAGCGGTTTGCGACATTCGACGCAGCATATGATGCGTGGTGGCTCGCGTGTCGCACGCCGCTCCGCCGCCGCCATGGCCGAACGCGAGCGAGACGAGAATTTTCCGGTGGCGATGCGATTTCTGCCCGCCGGGCTGCGCACAGATCTGCACGCCCTTTACGCCGTGGCCCGCACCATCGACGACCTGGGCGACCGAGAAGCCGGGAACCGCATCGCGGCGCTGGACGATTTTCGTGAGGATCTGCACCGGATCTGGGCGGGGGGCAGCCCTCGGCGACCGGTTCTGCGTGCGCTGGCTCCGACCGTACGGGCCCATGACTTGAGCCCCGAGCCGTTCGATTTGCTGATCGAGGCCAATCTGACCGATCAACGGGTCACCCACTACCAGACCTTCGATGACTTGCTCGGCTATTGCCGGTTGTCGGCCAACCCCGTCGGACGGCTTGTGCTTGATATCTTCGGCCAGAGCTCGCGCGCCGCCGCCGAGCTGTCCGACCGGGTGTGCACTGCGCTGCAGCTTCTCGAGCACTGCATGGACGTCGACGAAGACCGCCGTGCGGGACGCATCTACCTACCAGCTGAAGACCTCGACGCTTTCGGGGTGCGTGTCACCGATCTGGACGCCCCGAGCGCCAGTCCGGCGCTGCGTGCGCTCCTGGAATTCCAGACGCGCCGGGCCGTCCGTCTGCTCGAATCTGGCGTGCCGCTGCTTTCCCGCCTGCACGGCTGGGCCAGGGTCGCCGTCGCGGGCTACATCGCGGGAGGTCGTGCCGCCGCGGACGCGCTGCGGCGCGCTGGATATGACGTACTCGGCGCCGTACCCCGCACACGTCGCCGCGACACCGCGCGCGCGGCCGCGACGCTGCTCGTATGGCCGAGCGGCGACAACGGTATCTGGCCATGAGGCAGCTAGGGACGGTGGCAGAGGCGTACCGGATCAGCGAAGGGATCACCCGGACGCAGGCCAAGAACTTCTACTACGGCATTCGCCTGCTGCCGACTCAGAAGCGGTTGGCGCTCTGCGCCCTGTATGCGATGGCACGACGCATCGATGACATCGGCGACGGTGATATGCCGGTGGAGGACAAATGCTCGGCGCTGGCATCGACGCGCGAATCGTTAGAGCACGCGGACGTTTCGGTCGATCCGGTGTTGACTGCCCTTGCTGACGCGGCACGGCGCTACCCGGTGCCCCTGCCGGCGTTCGGCGAACTGATCGACGGGGTCCGCATGGATGTGGACGGCACTACTTATGAAGACTTCAGCCAGCTGGTGGTGTACTGCCGCCGAGTGGCCGGCTCGATCGGCCGGCTGTGCCTGTCGGTGTTCGGTCCGGTCAACCGGGAGACGGCCCTGTATGCCGACCAGTTGGGGATTGCGTTGCAGCAGACCAACATTCTGCGCGATGTCCGCGAAGACCTGCTAAACGGGCGGATCTATCTCCCCCGCGACGAATTGGACCGGTCCGGGGTGCGACTGGCCGTCGACGACCGCGGCGTGCTCGACGACCCCAACGGTGCCCTCGCCGCGCTGGTCCGTGCGTGCGCGGATCGCGCCGAGGACTGGTACTCGCTCGGGTTGAGGCTCATTCCACATCTGGACCGGCGCAGCGGTGCCTGCTGTCTTGCCATGGCGGGCATCTACCGGCAACTGCTGGCGTGCATCAAGTCCTCACCGGTCATCATCTACGATCGCCGGCTGTCGCTGTCCGGCACGGCAAAAGTCCGCGTCGCGGCGACCGCGATTGCGCGGGCGGCAGTCTGAACAAGCGGCGAGTCATCCTCGACCGTCCGACGGCGGCACGTAGATCCATCGTTTCTCGCGGCGCCAGCCGCGCAGGCCCCGACGCGGAACCCCGCAGGGTCAAAACAACGGAATCTGCGACCAGTCCTAGTTCGGCGCTTCCGGGTGTCACGACTCGTCCTCATCTTGTTCCGCGTCGACCGCATCTCCCCGCAGCCGGGCCCTGAGCCGGTCGCGCTCGCGACGCCGGCGCTCACCGGCCACGGCGAGCGTCGCGGTGGCGCGCCGCCGCAACGGGCTGAACACCCACATTCCCAGTGGCATGGCGATGATCAGGCCGCCCAGGGCGGCCAACACGAGCGGGAAGTCGGCCACGCCGAGCAGTCGGGCCAGCCCGTAGATCGCGGCGGTGATCACCGCGAACAGCAACAGCCGGGCGGTCACGTAGAGCCCGATGACCCATACACCCCGGCCGGCGTTTGCACCATCATCGGTCTTGTCGCTGAGCGCTTCTGGCACAGCCTGAGCCTACGGCGCGGGTATATTTGCCCAAAGGAGGTGTCGAGTGCTGTACCTGCTCGTCGTCCTTGTTCTGGGGACGTTGATCTATCTTGGCTGGCGCGCGGCGCGGTCGCAGACAAAGCCGCCGAAGACCCGCGTCATCGGGCCCGACGACGATCCGGAGTTCTTGCGGCGATTGGGCGATAACAAGCCGCGCTAGGCGAAGCTCGCGACGGCCCGTCGCGGGTCGCTGGGAAACGCGTCGGCGACCACCGCGGCCAACTCGGCCACCGCCTCGCGGGTATCGCGCTTCAACCGGTCGAGGCTGATTTCGGCGCCTTCCTCGAGGTGGCCGTCGAACGGCACCACCCGCACCGCTCGGCAGCGCCGGGCGAAGTGGTCGATCACCTTCTGCATGTCGACCTTGCCGGAACGCGACCGTACCGCGTTGATCACCGCGACGGAGTTGCGCACCAGGTCCTCGTGGCCGTGGGCCTCCAGCCAGTCCAGCGTCGCCGACGCGCTGCGGGCCCCGTCGATGGACCCGGAGGCGACCACGATGAGCACGTCGGATTTGGCCAGGACCGCCGGCATCGTCGAATGCAGCAGGCCCGTGCCGCAGTCGGTGAGCACCAGCCCGTAGAACCGCTCCAGGATGTCCACGGCCCGGGTGTAGTCGTCGCCGTTGAAGGCCTCCGACACCGCCGGATCGCTTTCGGACGCCAGTATTTCCAGCCCGTCAGAGTTCTGCGAGGTGTAGCCGCGGACGTCGCTGTAGCGGTCGATGCTGTCCGCGTCACGCAATAGGTGCCGTACCGTCGCCGGCGTCTCGAGGGGAACCTTCTGGCTCAGGGTGCCGCGGTCCGGGTTGGCGTCCACCGCGACCACGCGGTCGCCCCGCACCGAGGCGAAGGTGGAACCCAGGCAGGCGGTGATGGTGGTCTTGCCGACACCGCCTTTGAGTGACAGCACCGCGATGCGGTAACAACCGCGCAGGGGCCGGTTGATCTGGGCCACCAGGTTGTTGTGCCGGGTCGCGCGGGGACTCTCGCCCAGGTTGATCAGTTGACCCGACATCACGTAGAGCAGGCGACGCCATCCTTCCGACGGCGGCGGCTTGACCGGACGCAACAGCATGGTCGTGGACAACTCGGGATACGGCGCGTGCGGCAGCGGCTCCGGGCGGAACTGAGGCCTTTCCTGGGTGCTGGGCGCGTCCGGCGGACCCGGGTAGTAGGCGCCGTAGGCCGTCGGGTCGACCCGCGTCACGCCGGTCACCGGCCCGGTCGTTGGACCGGCATCCCACCGGGGGCGGTCGAGTTCGACGGGTTGGGGAGGGGGTGCCATGCTCGCCGTGCCGTGGTCGGCGGGCGGTATCCGCCGCTCAGTGCGGAACCCGGTGAACGCCCGGGTGGGCGCCTCGGCGGCGGGATCCGCCGGTGGCTGGAACTCTGCGGTGGGCTGGTCCGGGCTCGCGGGCTCTCCGCTCTCGGCGTCGACTCCATTGCCCGGGATGACTCGCGGCGCCCCCGCGCCCGGCGTCGGATGCTCTGACACTGCTGCTCCCCCTCTGTCGGCCCCGCGGCCCCTGGGATCGGGTCGGTTGGTGTCGGTCAGCCCACGCCTGCGTAGGAGTGCAGGCCGACCGTCACCAGGTTAACGAAGAACAGGTTGAAGACCATGGCGACAAACCCCGCGACGTTGATCCAGGCGGCCTTGCGGTCCCGCCAACCCGCGGTTGACCTGGCATGGAGGTAGGCGGCGTACACCACCCATGCGATGAACGACACTGTCTCCTTGGGGTCCCAGCCCCAGTAGCGGCCCCACGCTTCCTCGGCCCAGATCGCCCCGAAGATCACCCCGAAGCCGAAGACCGGGAAGGCGAAGATCGTGGTGCGGTACGCGATCCGGTCGAGCGTCTGCGCGTCCGGGAACCGCTGCACCAGACGCGGTAGCTTGCCCTGGGCGTCCGGCTCACCCAGCCGCGACGTCCGCATCAGGAACAGGATGCTGGCGATGCCCGCGACCATGAAGACCCCGGAGCCCAGACTGACCACCGACACGTGAATCGGCAGCCAATAGGACTGCAACGCCGGCATCACCGGTGCGGCATTCGCGTACAGCCAACGTCCGGACACGGTCAGCAGAATCAGGATCGGCAGCAGCAGGAACACCCACAGCGGCCGGTACTGTGGGCGTCTCAAGACGACGGCGCCGGCGATCAGCCCGGACATACAGGTCAAGTTGATGAACTCGTACATGTTGCCCCACGGCACCCGCATGGTGGCCAGTCCGCGCAGCACGATGCAGGCGAACAGCAGACCGATGCCGAGGTAGAGCACGGCCAGCCCGGCGCGACCCACCCGTTCGTCGAGCGGCCGCTGCGGATGCTCGGCCACGATGCCAGGTGCGGAGCTGTCGCTGCAGACGGTTCCGGCCGGTACGGCGACCGGTTCGAGCTTGCGGGCACGGACGTAGGCGAGCTCGTAGGCCAGCAGCAGCAGTGCGACCACCAACGCCACCACGGCCGAAGTGAAGGCCCAGTCGGAATATCGGGCCAGGCCGATGTTGATGTGCTGGGTGTTCATGTGACGTCCACTTTCGTTTCGGCTCGTTCGGCATCGGGGTCGCGGTCGAAACCGGCCGTCAATCGCTCGGTCAACCGCTCGAACTCGTCGCCCCATCCAGAGTTGTCGGTGCGCGCCAGGCCGCCCAATTCGATCCCGACGGTACCCGGCGTGTCGGGCCGGGGCGTGAGGCGAACCCACACCCTGCGACGGCGCACCAGTAGCGACACCAGCAGTCCGGCCATCATGGTGATCGCGAAGAGCAGCACCCAGACCTGACCAGGATCGTGGGAGACCTGCAGGTTGACGAACGGGACGGCGCCGTCGAATCGGACCGTGGTGCCGGCCGCGGGTCCCTGGTCGATGCGCACCTGCTCCCCGACACGCAGATTGACCCGCTTCTCCTTGGTCAACCGGCCCTGTTGGATCAGCCGCGGATCCAGGTTGAACAACGACTGGGGCCGCCCGGTGTCCAGGCCGGTGTCACCCCGGTAGATGTCGATGGCCACCGCGGGGTCGTTGAGCGCCGGAAACCGCGAGGACAGCAGGGCGCCATCCAGTTGCTCGGTCGGCGCCAGCAGGCCCTGGATCGCGATCTCGTGCTGCCGGCGTTCCTCAGCGGTGGGGTAGCTGCCGGCCGGCGGATCGATGCGCGCCGCACCGGAGGACAACAGGGTCTGCGGGTTGTCCGGACGCCACTGCACGGTCGAGGTGCGGGTCTGGCCGTTGGGGAAGGTCACCGTGAAGGTGGGGGCGTAGCCGTGGCCCTGCAGGTAGACCCGGTTGCCGTCGATCCGCAGCGGATGGTTGACCTCGAGCCGGTAGGGCCGCCAAGTGTTGGATATCAGATCGTCCCCCGCCTGATAGGCGATATCGGCGGCGAACGAGGTGGCCTGCCCGGACGGCAGATAATTGGCTTGAAAGTTGTTGACGCGCAAGCAAACCGGGTGCAGAGATGTACCGTCGACGGTGTTGCCCGCACGGAAGGAGTCGAATGCCGCCGGCGTCGCCGAGCAGAACCCGGGCCCGCCATCGGCGATGACAATCACATTGCCCTCGTAGCCGAACAGCTTGCCGACGGCGACGGCGACCAGCAGACCCAGCAACGAGAAATGGAAGACGAGATTGCCGAATTCGCGCAGGTAGCCTTTCTCGGCCGAGACCTCGACGGCGGCGCCGGTGCGGCGGGTGGCGGTGCGCCAGCCGCGCAGCCGCTCGGTGACGGCGTCGGCCAGGGCTTCCGGGTCGCCGACGGCACGGGTTTCGGCGTGTTTGGGCAGCCTGCTCAGGTTGCGCGGCGCGGCCACGGGCGTGGCCCGCAGGCTGCGGGCATGCTCGAAGATCCGCGGGGTCAGACAGCCGACCAGCGACACGAACAGCAGCACGTAGATGGCGGTGAACCAGAAGCTGGAGAACACGTCGAAGGCCTGCAACTCGTTGAGCCACGGCCCGATCATCGGATGCGCCCGCAGGTATTCGTCGACCTTGCCGGTGTTGAGGCTGCGCTGCGGTAGCAGCGCGCCGGGAATTGCGGCCACCGCGAGCAGGAACAGCAGCACCAGCGCGGTGCCCATCGACGTCAGCGACCGCCAGGTGTTGCGCGCCTTCCCGGCGACCGCTTTTGGCGCGAGCAGACACAAAATCGCACCAAAACCCCCGGTTTTGTGCGATTTTGTGTCTGCTCGCGCCATCAGATCGGCAGCCTCACGTCAGAGACGAAGGCATCGCGCAGCCACGACACGAAGTCGTTCCACACCCCGGTGACCAGGGCGGCCCCGACCGCGATCAACAGCACGCCACCGAATACCTGAATCGCCCGGGTGTGGCGGCGCAACCAGCCCAGCCCGGCCACCGCCCCGGCCGAGCCGAACGCCAGCAACACGAACGGGATGCCCAGCCCCAGGCAGTACGCGATCACCAGCGCGATGCCGCGGGCCACGTTGGCGCCATCGGTGGCAGAGGCCACCGTGATCACCCCGGTCAGCGTCGGCCCCAGGCACGGCGTCCACCCGAGCGCGAACACCGCGCCCAGCAGCGGAGCTCCCGCGACCGTGCTCAGCTGCCGAGGGCTGAACCGGGCCTGGCGCTGCAGCGCAGGGATGAGCCCGACGAACACCAACCCCATCACGATGGTCAGCACGCCGCCGACTCGCTGCAACAGCAGCTGGTTGGTGATCAGCGCGGTGGTCATGCCGAGCACGACGACGGTGCCCAGCACGAATACCGTGGTGAACCCGGCAACGAACAGGGCCGCGGATCCGGCGACGCGCCAGCGTGCGGCCGGGGGCGCCTTGAGGGTGCCGCGACCATCTGCCTGGTCCTCGTCCACCCCCACCACCGCCGCCAGATAGGACAGGTAGCCGGGCACCAGCGGCACCACGCACGGCGACGCGAACGACACCAGACCCGCCAGCAGGCACACGCCTAGAGCCACCACCAGTGGCCCCGCGGAAGCGATCTCGGCGAACCCGGTCACTGTGGTCTCGACGTCGTGGCCGGAGCTTCGGCGGCGATCCGTTGGACCACCGGCTGCAGGTCATCGGCGAGCAGCTCGCGGAGGAAGACCGCCGCCACTCGGTGTTGACGGTCGAGCACCAGCGTCGAAGGTATGACCGTCGTGGGGTACTTGCCACCGAAGGCGATCAGGGTGCGCATCGGTGGGTCGTAGATCGAGGGGAACGTGACGTGCCGGTCGTTGACGAAGTCCTGCGCGGCCTCGCGGCTGTTGTCGCGGACGTCGATCCCGAGGAACGCGACGCCCGAGTCGCGGGTCGCGTCGTACACCCGCTGCAACTGGGCGATCTCGGCCCGGCACGGGCCACACCACTGACCCCACACATTGATGACGACGACCCGACCCGCGAAGTCGTTCAGGGAGATGGTCCGCGCCGGGTCCGTCAGACTGGGCCCGGATAGCGAGCCCGGACGACCGCGGCTGTCCGGCGGGTCGTAGAAGATGTCCGTCTTCCCGCCCGGGGAGACGAATTCGAAGGTGCCGCCTTGCGCGACAGCGTCACGCCCGGAGCAGCCCGTGAGCAGCCCGGCGAGCACCGCTGCGATCAACCAACGAATCATCGGGCCGCCGGTTCTGCGTACTGCACGTCGACCAGCCGGTCACCGTCATAGATCAGCGATGTCACCGACGCCAACCCGCACTCCCGGCGCCGCGGGTCGTGCCAGAGCCGCCGGCCCGTCACGTGCATGCGCAACGTCCAGACCGGCAACTGATGGCTGACGCATACCACCTCGTGACCGGCGGCCCGCACCCGCGCCTTGTCCGTCGCGGCCGCCATCCGGACCGCGATCTCGGTGTATGGCTCTCCCCAGGACGGGGTGAAAGGATTCCGCAGGTGCCACCACACCCGCGGGTCACGCCAGGCGCCGTCGCCCGGGCTTACCCTGCGGCCCTCGAAGAAGTTGGCGGATTCGATCAGGTCGTGGTCGGTGTCCACCGTCAGGTTGTGCCGGGCGGCGATGGGCGCCGCGGTCTCCTGGGCCCGCTGCAGCGGCGAGGCGATCACCGCGACGATGTCGCGGTGCGACAGGTAATCGGCGACCGCGGCGGCCTGCGCGGCGCCGTTCTCCGACAAGCGGAAACCGGGCAACCGGCCGTAGAGGATGCCGCTGGGGTTGTGCACCTCCCCGTGCCGTATGACGTGGACCCGGGTCTGTTCGGCCATCAGGGGTGTTCCTCCTGTGCCGCGGCGGCGGCCGCGGCGGGTAGCGCGTCAGCGATCCGCTCGAAGGCGCTGTCGTCCAGAGCAGCCGAGACGAACCACGCCTCGAAAGCGCTGCACGGCGGGTAGACGCCCGCATCGAGCAGGGCATGAAAGAACGGCGCATAACGCCAGGTCTGGCTGGCGCGCGCGGACGCAAAGTCGGTCACCGGCGCGTCGGCGAAGAACACGCTGAGCATATTGCCGCCCCGCGAAATCTGATGCGCGACACCGGCTTCGGTCAACGCTGAGGCGAGCAGCCCGGCGAGCCGGTCGGCATTGGCGTCCAGCGCGGCGTACACCGCGTCATCGGCCGCCCGCAGCGTCGCCAACCCGGCCGCCATAGCAACCGGGTTGCCCGAGAGGGTGCCGGCCTGATACACCGGCCCCAGCGGTGCGAGTCGCTCCATCACCTCGACCCGCCCCCCGAACGCCGCGGCGGGCAGTCCCCCGCTCATCACCTTGCCGAACGTGAACAGGTCAGCATCGACGGAATCGATTCCGTACCAACCGCTTCGGCTGACGCGAAATCCGGTCATCACCTCGTCGGAGATCAGCAGCGCGCCGTGCTCGGCGGTGATCGCGCGCAGTGCCGCGTTGTAGCCCGGCGCCGGTGGGACGACGCCCATGTTGCCGGGGCTGGCCTCGGTGATCACCGCGGCGATATGCTCCCCGAGCCGGGCGAAAGTACTCCGGACAACGTCGATGTCGTTGTAGGGCAACACAATCGTGTCCGCGGCGGCCGCACCGGTTACCCCGGGCGAGGACGGTAACCCCAGGGTGGCCACCCCGGACCCCGCGTCGGCCAGCAGCGCGTCGACGTGCCCGTGGTAGCAACCGGAGAACTTGACGATCTTGGGCCGGCCGGTGAAGCCGCGCGCCAGCCGGATCGCGCTCATGGTGGCCTCGGTGCCGGAGTTCACCAGCCGGATCCGCTCAACGGGGGCTACCCGGGCGATGATCTCGCTCGCCAGTTCGGTCTCGGTGGGCGTCGGGGCCCCGAACGACAGACCGTGGGCCGCGGCCTTGGTGACGGCGTCGACGACGGCCGGGTGTGCGTGACCCAGAATCATCGGCCCCCACGAGCAGACCAGGTCGACGTAAATATTGCCGTCGGCGTCGGTGAGCCGGCAGCCGTGCGCCTCGGTGATGAACCGCGGAGTGCCGCCCACCGCGGTGAAAGCCCGCACCGGCGAGTTCACTCCGCCCGGTATCACCGCGCAGGCATCGGAGAACAGCTGCGCCGAGGCGCGCACCCGCCCGGTTGCCTGGTCACTACCCATGCCGACCAGTGTCCCAGCCGCGCCGACGGGTTCAACTACAGGGTGTAAGAGTTACGTCATGCAACTTCCGCAATGGCTGGCGCGGTTCAACCGTTACGTGACCAATCCCATCCAGCGACTGTGGGCCGGCTGGATTCCTCTGCACGGCATTCTCGAACACGTCGGGCGTCGCTCGGGCAAGCCGTTCCGCACGCCGCTGGTGGTGTTCACCGCGGAGATCGACGGACGGCCCGGGGTGGCGATCATGCTGACTTACGGGCCCGACCGGGACTGGCTGAAGAACCTCAAAGCGGCCGGTGGCGGGCGGTTGCAGCGGTACGGCAAGACCTTCGGCGTGACCGGCCCGCGGGTGATGACCAAGCTTGACGCGGCACCGTATGTCAGCCGCGGGCTGCGGCCGGTGTTCGCCAGGCTGCCGTTCGAACAAGCCGTGCTGCTCACCAAAAGCGAGTGACGAAACTCACCGAGATTTGTGAGCGAGCGGTCAACCTGGCCGGCAGCCCGGCGAACTCGCTGGTCAACTTCTCCGGCCATGACGTCGCGCTGATCGGCGTCCACCGCGGAAAGCGCGTCGAAGGCGTCGCGTTCAACTCGATCGGCCGCGTCGCGCGGAGCGGGATCCTGCGCGACCGGATGATTCCGCGGCTGCTCGCCGCGCCTGCCGACACGCTGCTGAATGACTCCGGACGGCTCGACCCGGCAGCGGTATCGGCGTGTGCCCTGCGCGACGAGAAGCGCGCGGCGACCGGGCCGCCGCGGCCGCGGCGCTGGAACTGGCGTGCTGGGACTTGAACGCCAAACTCGACGACGAACCCGCCTGCGCGACCATCGCCCGTCCGATGCTGGGCGAGGAAACCACGATATTGACCATCCAGAACGGTCTGGGCTCGGCGGAGGCCGTTGCCGGCATCGTCGGTGACCAGCGCCTGATCGTCGGGATCGCCAGCGGCTTCGGGGCCGCCCGGGTCGCCCCGGGTCATGTCCACCACAACGCCATGCGCGCAATGCGTTTCGGCGCCTACTCGACCCTGGCGCATTCGGCGGTGGAGTCGGTCGCGCGGGTATGGGCGCAGGCCGGATTCGACGCCGCGGCGGTGACCGACATCGCTGCCATGCAGTGGGAGAAGCTGATTTGCAATGTCGCCTACAGTGCGCCCTGTGCGCTGACCGGGATGACGGTCGGCCAAGTGATGGACGACCCGCAGATGGGCCCGGTGAGCCGGGCGGCGGCGACGGAGGCCTGACGGGTCGCCTGGGCCTCCGACATCGCCATCGACGTGGCCGATCCCGTCGAGCACGTCCGCGCGTTCGGCGCCGGGATGCCGGATGCGAAGCCCTCGGCGCTGCTCGATCATGATTCGCGGCGGGTCAGTGAGATCGACGTCATCAACGGCGCCGTGCCGCGGCAGGGAGCGCGGGTGGGCGTTGACGCACCGGTGAACGCGACGCTCGCCGCGTTGGTCAAGGCCGTCGAAAGGCAGTGGCAGTAGCCGGCTTAGCGTCAAGTAATCGGCAGATACTCACGGCCATAAGCACTTCGACCAGCCGGCTACTGCCCCAGCCCGGCCCCCGTTCGTGCACAACGACCGGCTCATCGACGCACTTATCACGCGGGCCTGCTGCGCTCGGCAACCCTCGCCTGGCGCGCGCTCACTGACATAACAGCTGTCCCTACCCACAACCCGCTGACGCCACGGCTCTGCCGGATGCCGTCCGGCCCGTGCTGCTGGATGCCAACGACGGCGGTGGTGTCCTCCCCCCATGGGGGGAGGAATTTTCATCCTGCGAACCCTCCAGTGAGGCGAGGACGCGGGAGCCGCGATTGCGCGACGGTGGTATCCGGAGTCCTGGTGTGCTCAGGAAACCCCGTCGGGCAAAGGGGCCGAAGCGATGTCGTTTCTGGTGGCAAACCCAACCGTAGTGGCGGCCGCCGCCGCCGATATGGCAGGTATCGGATCCTCGCTGCGGTCGGCCACGACGGCGGCAGCGGCCCCGACGACGACGGTATTGGCCGCGGCCGCCGATGACGTCTCCACGGCGCTGGCGGCGCTGTTTTCCGGCCACGGCCGGGCCTATCAACGCATCAGCGCGCAGCTGGCGGGCTATCACGACCAGTTCGTGGGAGCGCTGACGTCGAGTGCGGGTGCCTACGCCACGGCCGAAGCCGCCAACGTCACACCGTTGCAGCCGGTGCTGGACGCGATCAACGCGCCGATGGCGGCGGCGACCCGGCGCCCACTGATCGGCAACGGCGCCAACGGAACCCCCGGGACCGGCCAGGCCGGCGGGGACGGCGGCTGGTTGTGGGGCAACGGCGGTGCCGGCGGGTCGGGGGCCCCCGGGCAGGCCGGCGGCAACGGCGGATCGGCGGGCCTGTTCGGCAGCGGCGGGCCCGGCGGGACGGGCGGGGCCGGCGTCGGTGGCGGGGTCGGCAGGGCCGGCGGGACCGGCGGTGCGAGTGGCTTGTTGGGCGGCGTCGGGGGGGCCGGGGGTGTTGGTGGAGCCGGTGCCGACAGTGCAACGGGTAATGGCGGGACCGGCGGTAACGGGGGCGCCGGGGGCCTGGGGCGAGCGTTGGTGGGGTGGTCTGGTGGGGCCGGGGGGCCCGGCGGGGCGGGCGGGGCCGGCGCGGTGGGCGCCACGGGCCTGGCGGGTGGGGGGACCGGGGGTGCTGGGTTTGCCGGTGGTGCTGGGGGTCAGGGCGGGGCAGGGGGCGCCAGTTGGGGGTTGTTCAGCGTCGGGGGTTCAGGTGGTGTCGGCGGTAGCGGCGGTTTGGGGGGCGACGGCGGCACCGGCGCGATGAGCACGACATGGGGGGTGGCCGGCGGGGCCGGCGGGATCGGCGGTCCGGGTGGTGGGGCCGGGTTCGGCGGCGCCGGCGGAGCCGGCGGCATCGTAGCGTCGGGATGGTTGGGATCCGCGGGTATCGCGGGTGTGGCCGGAGTCGGCGGTACCGGCGCTCCAGGCGGTGGCGGCGGGCAAGGCGGTGCGATGACCGCCGGCTTCAGCAGCGGTGTGGGTGGGGCCGGTGGCACCGGCAACGCAGGCATCGGGCAGGTCGGGGGGCTCGGCGGGGCCGGCGGGACCGGCGGGTCCGGGGGCACCGTCACGACCATCACCGGCTTTAGCGGTCCGTTCGGGGTGGCGGTCAACCCGGGTGGCAACGTCTACGTTGCCAACGGCCTCAGCAGCGCGGTGTCGGTGATCGACCCGGTCACCAACACCGTGATCGGTTCCCCCATCGGCGTCGGCAACTTTCCGGTCGGGGTGGCGGTCAACCCGGGCGGCAACGTCTACGTCATCGACCGGGGCGCCAACACGGTGTCGGTGATCGACCCCGCCACCAACACCGCAATTACGAACATTGGAGTTGGCACCGGCGCGTACGGGGCGGCGGTCAACCCGGGCGGCAACGTCTACGTCACCAATCAGTTCAGCAACACGGTGTCGGTGATCGACCCCGCCACCAACACCGTGATCGGCTCACCCATCGGCGTCGGCACCGGTCCGGTCGGGGTGGCGGTCAACCCGGCCGGCAACGTCTACGTCACCAACAACGGCGACAACACGGTGTCGGTGATCGACCCCGCCACCAACACCGTGGTCGGCTCACCCATCGGCGTCGGCAGCTTTCCGGTCGGGGTGGCGGTCAACCCGGGCGGCAACGTCTATGTCACCAACTCCAACAGCGCCACGGTGTCGGTGATCGACCCCGCCACCAACACCGTCACCGGGTCACCCATCGGCGTCGGCAGTGGTCCGTCCGGGGTGGCGGTCAGCCCGGCCAGTGGCTACGTCTTCGTCGCCAACGCCAGCGGCGACACGGTGTCGGTGATCAACCCCGCCACCAACACCGTCACCGCCACCATCGGCGTCGGCCGCTTTCCGTTCGGGGTGGCGGTCGACCCCGGCACCGGCGCGGTGTACGTCACCAATTTCGACAGCAACACGGTGTCGGTGATTCGTGGGTAGTAAACCCGGCCGCTGACAGGTAGCGCCCCGGTGGCGAATCGTGTGGGTCGCCGTTGATATCGCCACGTTTCTGCTGTCAGAGCTGGCCGTGCACCGGGCGCAACCTCATCAGGTGTCCCACCCGCAACCCACCTGACCCCACCGCGCTACGACGCACGGCCCGGGCTGATCCTGCGGGCTGCCGGCAGATGTCGTGTTCTCCCCCAATGGGGGGAGAACATTTCATCCTGCAAACCCTCCAATGAGCCGAGGGTCCTGCGGCCCCGGTTCGGCGAAGGTGGTTTCCGGAAGTCCTGGCGTGGTCAGGCCACCCCCAACGCACAAAAGGGGTCAAAGCAATGTCATTCCTGGTGGCAAACCCAGACCAACTGGCGGCCGCAGCAGTCGAGGTCGCAGGGATCGGATCGTCGCTGCGTTCGGCCACGGCGGCGGCCGCGGCCCCGACGACGGCGCTGCTGGCCGCCGCCGCCGATGACGTCTCCGAAGCGCTGGCGTCGCTGTTTTCTGGCCACGGCCGCGCCTATCAGAGCATCAGCGCGCAGCTCGGCGCGTATCACGACCAGTGGGTACAAGCCCTGGGGTCGAGTGCGGGCGCCTACGCCACGGCCGAAGCCGCCAACGGAGCACCGCTGCAGTTGGCGCTGGATGCGATCAACGCGCCAATCCAGGCGGCCACTGGGCGCCCGCTGATCGGCAACGGCGCCAACGGAACCCCCGGAACCGGCCAAGCCGGGGGCGACGGCGGCTGGCTGTGGGGCAACGGCGGCGCCGGCGGGTCCGGGGCGCCCGGGCAAGCCGGCGGTGCGGGCGGGTCGGCGTGGCTGTTCGGCAGCGGCGGGCCCGGCGGTGCCGGCGGCGCCGGCGGTGCCGGCGGTGCCGGCGGTGCCGGCACCGGCGGTGCCGGCGGCTGGTTGGCCGGTGTCGGCGGGAACGGCGGTTTTGGCGGGGCCGGCGCGGCCAGCACGACGGGGGTCGGCGGCGCCGGCGGTGACGGCGGCGCCGGCGGCCTCGGGCGGGCACCGCTGTGGGGGTTCGGTGGGACCGGGGGGGCCGGCGGGGCGGGCGGGGCGAGCCTGACAGTGGGCGCGACCGGCCAGGCGGGTGGCGGGACCGGGGGTACCGGGTTGGCCGGTGGCGCCGGTGGCCACGGCGGGGCCGGAGGCGCCAACTGGGGCTTGTTCAGCGTCGGCGGCTCCGGTGGGGCCGGCGGGTACGGCGGGGTGGGGGGTGCCGGCGGGACCGGCGGGGCCGGTGCGAGCTGGGGGGTGGCCGGCGGGACAGGCGGGACCGGTGGTGTAGGTGGCGCCGCCGGGTTGGGCGGCGCTGGCGGGGCCGGCGGCATCTTCGGGTCGGGATGGTTGGGGTCCGCGGGCCCAGCTGGTGTCGCCGGGATCGGCGGCACCGGCGGTCAAGGCGGTGGCGGCGGGCTCGGCGGCGCGAGCACCGCCGGCTTCAACAGTGTCGGTGGGACCGGTGGCACCGGCACGACCCCGGTCGGGCTCTCCGGCGGGGCCGGCGGGGCCGGGGGGACCGGCGGGTCCGGGGGCACCGTCACCACCATCACCGGCCTGGGCAGCGGTCCATGGGGAGTGGCGGCAAACCAGGGCGGCAACGTCTATGTCGCCAACCTCTTCGGCGACACGGTGTCCGTGATCGACCCGGTCACCAACACCGTCACGGCCACCATCGGAGTCCCCAGCAGTCCGATCGGGGTGGCGGTCAACCCGGGCGGCAACGTCTACGTCACCAGCAGCGGCGGCAACACGGTGTCGGTGCTCAGAACGTCCGACAACAGTTTCGTCGTGCCACCCATCGGCGTCGGCCCCGGTCCGTTCGGGGTGGCGGTCAACCCCGGCGGCAACATCTACTTCGCCACCGGCGGCAGCGACGCAGTGTCGGTGATCGACCCCGCCACCAACACCGTCATCGGGTCCCCCATCGGCGTCGGCACCGGCCCGTTCGGCGTGGCGGTCAACCCGAGCGGCAACGTCTACGTCACCAACAACGGCAGCAACACGGTGTCGGTGATCAACCCCACCACCAACCTGGTCACGGCCACCATCGGCGTCGGCAGTCAACCGACCGGGGTGGCAGTCAACCCCAACCAGGGCGGCAACGTCTACGTGGCCAACCAGGTCAGCGGCACGGTGTCGGTGATCAACCCCGCCACCACCTTGGTCACCGGCACCATCGGCCTCAGCGACAGCCCGACTGCGGTGGCGGTGAGCCCGGCCAGCGGTTACGTCTTCGTCACCAACGGGCTCGGCGGCACGGTGTCGGTGATCAACCCGGCCAACAACACCGTCACCGCCACCATCGGCGTCGGCACCACCCCGCTCGGGGTGGCGGTCGACCCCGGCACCGGCGCGGTGTATGTCACCAACTTCGGTAACGACACGGTGTCGGTGATTCGGGGCTAGTCGGTTAAATGCCACTGAGGGAAGTTGTGTGGGGGTCGCCGACGGTCAGGTCGCCACGGTTCTGCTTTTGAGCTGGCCGGGTATCTGATTCTGCGCCGGTCTATGGGTGACCGGTTGTGTCGCACAGAAAGACCGCTCAATCTGGGGTTGCTCAGCAACAGTCGGCTCCGGAACGGGCAGTCGTAATGCACGTCTGGCACCACGATGTCGGGATCGCGAAATGTCGCGCTACTGGCCGGCACCGATGTCCACGCCTCGGTAGGCATCGACTCACCGCCGCGCCCGATCCACCGAGATACCGAACAGCGCCAGTTTGGGGCAGTCGAAGATCGCCGATAACCAGGTGCTGCATCCGGGGCTGTCACCTTTGGTGATCACCGTCAGCGCCGATACTTCGGTGCCGGTGATCAGTGGGGGCGGGCACGGCCGGCTCGGGCAAGGGCGGGGGCCGTCGCGGTATGGGGTCAGATCGCGGTCGCGGTGATTGGGCCGACCGCACCCGCGCGGTCGTGGCCGTCTGCCGCCGCGCCGGCGCGGTGCCAACTGAGCCCGGTAGTGCGTGCTGTCGTAGCGCACAACTTGAAGCGCGCCATCATCAGCGGTCCCCACCCACAACCCGCCTGACTCCACCGCGGTGCCGGACACAGCCTGAGCCGTCGTGTCCTCCCCCCATGGGGGGAGGAATTTTCATCCTGCGAACCCTCCAGTGAGGCGAGGACGCGGGAGCCGCGATTGCGCGACGGTGGTATCCGGAGTCCTGGTGTGCTCAGGAAACCCCGTCGGGCAAAGGGGCCGAAGCGATGTCGTTTCTGGTGGCAAACCCAACCGTAGTGGCGGCCGCCGCCGCCGATATGGCAGGTATCGGATCCTCGCTGCGGTCGGCCACGACGGCGGCAGCGGCCCCGACGACGACGGTATTGGCCGCGGCCGCCGATGACGTCTCCACGGCGCTGGCGGCGCTGTTTTCCGGCCACGGCCGGGCCTATCAACGCATCAGCGCGCAGCTGGCGGGCTATCACGACCAGTTCGTGGGAGCGCTGACGTCGAGTGCGGGTGCCTACGCCACGGCCGAAGCCGCCAACGTCACACCGTTGCAGCCGGTGCTGGACGCGATCAACGCGCCGATGGCGGCGGCGACCCGGCGCCCACTGATCGGCAACGGCGCCAACGGAACCCCCGGGACCGGCCAGGCCGGCGGGGACGGCGGCTGGTTGTGGGGCAACGGCGGTGCCGGCGGGTCGGGGGCCCCCGGGCAGGCCGGCGGCAACGGCGGATCGGCGGGGCTGTTCGGCAGCGGCGGGGCCGGCGGCGCCGGCGGGGCCGGCGAGGCGGGTGGGGCCGGTGTCGGCGGCGGGACTGGCGGGGCCGGTGGCTGGTTGAGCGGTTTTGGTGGGCCCGGCGGGCCTGGTGGGAGTGGCGGGGCCAGCACGACGGGGGCCGGCGGGGCCGGCGGGGCTGGTGGCGCCGGGGGTATCGGGCGGGCACCGCTGTGGGGGTTCGGCGGGGCTGGGGGGCCGGGCGGGGCGGGCGGGGTGAGCCTGGCACAGGGCACGCAAGGCCTTGCCGGTGGGGGCGCCGGGGGTGCTGGGTTTGCCGGTGGCGCCGGCGGTCAGGGCGGGGCCGGTGGGGCTAGTTGGGGGTTGTTCGGCGTCGGGGGTTCCGGCGGTGCGGGCGGGTACGGCGGGTTAGGTAGTGACGGCGGGACCGGTGGGGCCAGCACCACCTGGGGTGTGGCCGGCGGCGTCGGCGGGATCGGCGGTGCCGGTGGTGACGGCGGGCTCGGTGGCGCCGGCGGGGCCGGCGGGATCTTCGGGTCGGGATTGCTGGGATCAGCGGGCCCGACGGGTGTCGCCGGTGTCGGCGGCACCGGCGGCGGCGGCGGGGTCGGCGCACCCGGCGGCGCGAGCGCCGCCGGCTTCTCTAGTGTCGGGGGGGCCGGTGGCACCGGCAGCGCCGCGGCCGGGCTCTCCGGCGGGGCCGGCGGGACCGGCGGGACCGGCGGGACCGGCGGCACCGTCACCACCATCACCGGCTTCAACTTTCCTTCGGGCGTGGCGGTCAACCCGGGCGGCAACGTCTACGTCATCAACCAGGACGGCAACACGGTGTCGGTGATCGACCCCGCCACCAACACCGTGGTCGGCTCCCCCATCGGCGTCGGCAACGATCCGGTCGGGGTGGCGGTCAACCCGGGCGGCAACGTCTACGTCACCAACCAGTCCGCTGGCACGGTGTCGGTGATCGACCCCGCCACCAACACCATGATCGGCTCCCCCATCGGCGTCGGCAGCAACCCGTTCGGGGTGGCGGTCAACCCGGGCGGCAACGTCTACGTCACCAACGCCGGCAGCAACACGGTGTCGGTGATCGACCCCGCCACCAACACCGTCACCAACTCCATCGCCGGCGCCAACGTTCCGATCGGGGTGGCGGTCAATCCGGGCGGCAACATCTACGTCACCCACCTCGGCAGCAACACGGTGTCGGTGATCGACCCCGCCACCAACACCGTCACCGGGTCACCCATCGGCGTCGGCAGCGGGCCGAGGGGGGTGGCGGTCAACCCGGGCGGCAACGTCTACGTCACCAACTCCCTCAGCAACACGGTGTCGGTGATCGACCCCGCCACCAACACGGTCACCGGCTCACCCATTGGCGTCGGCAGCTTCCCGCGCGGGGTGGCGGTCAGCCCTACCAGCAGCTACATCTTCGTCGCCAACCAGGGCGGCGGCACGGTGTCGGTGATCAACCCCGCCACTAACACGGTCACCGCCACCATCGGCGTCGGCAGCTCTCCGTCCGGGGTGGCGGTCGATCCCGGCACCGGCGCGGTCTATATCACCAACTTCGGCAGTAACACGGTGTCGGTAATTCGTGGGTAATCATCCTGGCCACCCATAGGTCCCGCCATCGATGTCGTGACTACCACTGCGCGGCAGTCCCTTTCGATGGTGGCCACACCCCGCTACCGACCATCCAGAACGAACTGGGCTCGGCGGAGAACGGCACCGTCCAGAATCAGGTTTGCCGTCGGGATCGCCGGCGGAATCGGTGTCCCTCGTGCTAGCGAGATCTCGACGTGCCTGATCCGGTCGCGCTTTGGCGCCGCGATCCACGACGCGAAACCACAAGCGCTACCGGATCACAGAATAGGCCGGCCCCCGGTCACGGCCACCCGAGCACCGGAGATGTAGCTGGCGTCGTCGGAGGCGAGCAGCACATAGATCGGAGCCAACTCGGCCGGCTGTCCGGCCCGGCCCAGCGGCACGTCGTCACCGAATGATTTCACCCTCTCGGTGGGCATGGTCGCGGGAATCAGCGGCGTCCAGATCGGGCCGGGCGCCACACTGTTGACTCGAATACCTTTGGGCCCCAACATCTGAGCGCGGCTGGCGGAGAAGTTCGCGATGGCCGCCTTGGTCGCCGCATACGGCGCCAGGGTGGGGTTCGGCGAATCGGAGTTGACCGAGGAACTGCCGATGATCGAGGATCCCGAACTCATATGGGGCAAGGCCGCTTTGGTGAGGTAGAAGTAGGCCCCGACGTTGAGCCTGAACGTGTGGTCCCACTCCTCGTCCGAAATCTCCTCGAGACTTTCGTGGGTCATCTGGTATGCGGCGTTGTTGACCAGCACGTCGATGCGGCCGAACTCCGCAACGGCCCGGTCCACGACCGCGCGGCAATGCTGGGGGTCAGAGAGATCGCCGCGCACCAGCACGCATGTGCGCCCGGCTTCCTCGACGTAACGGGCGGTGTCCTTCGCGTCGTCGTCCTCGTTGAGATACGCCAGCAATACATCCGCACCCTCGCGGGCATACGCGATCGCGACGGCGCGACCAATGCCGCTGTCCCCACCGGTGATGATCGCACTCTTGCCGGTCAGCTTGCCGGTACCGGTGTAGCTGTTCTCGCCACAATCGGGTACGGGCTCCATCTGCGACTGAACACCGGGTACGGATTGTTGTTGCTCAGGAAATCCCACGAACCGTTCCTTTCCTCGCACGCGGCTCAGGCGTAGCTGGATAGCCGGTGCGGGCGGCGATAAACCTGGTTATGCCAACCGTTTGACCCGCACGATCGCGGGTATCCAGCTGCCTCGCGTTCTTCAACCAACAGGAACGGACTCAGTTCCGGCGACCGGGCATCGAGCTCTGGCCAGCCCCCCATCGTCGACCTGGAGGGATTGTCATTGCTGCGCATCGCCTCGGTTCCGGCTTCCCATGTCTACGTCCGCCATCTTGCCGATCCGTTCGGTGATTGCGTTGTGCGACTGGATGATCCGATACCGACAGACGGCCGCACCGTACCCGGTGGGTGGTGGCCGCCGTTGATGCTCGAGCCGGGCTGGGTCAGTGCCAACCACACCGACTTCGACGTGTTTCACGTTCACTTCGGATTCGATGCGATCGCCCCCGATGCGCTGGCCGAGGTGGTCCAGGAACTGAAGATGCATGACAAGCCGCTCGTCTACACGGTGCACGACCTGCGCAATCCACACCACCCGCAGCCGCAGGACCACGCCGAGCAACAGGATGTCCTGGTAGCCGCCGCAGCTGCGCTGATCACCCTGACGCCGGGAGCGGCGCAGGCGATTTGGCAGCGATGGCAAAGAAGGGCCCACGTTGTGCCGCACCCCCACGTACTCACCCGAGACCACATCGAACGACCTCGCAACGACGAGCGCTTCGTCGTCGGCGTGCACGCGAAGAGCCTGCGGGCCAACATGGATCCGCTGCCGGTCCTGGACGCCCTCGGCGCAATCCTGTCCCGGCTACCGGGTGCGGTGCTGCAGGTCAATGTCCACGACGAGATCTTCGATCCCGCCAATCACTGGTTTGCACCAGCGACCGCCAGGGCCCTGCTGAACTACGAACGGTATGCCCATGTCGAGGTTCGGGTGCACCCCTACTTCTCCGACGACGAACTCTGGGACTATCTGGCTTCGCTGACGGTCTCGGTGCTGCCCTACCGGTTCGGCACCCATTCCGGTTGGCTCGAGGCCTGTTTCGATCTGGGCACCGCGGTGGCCGCGCCAAGTTGCGGCTATTACCTGCAACAACGTCCGTGCGCACACTTCGTGTTCGACGAAAGCCGGTTCGACGAGGCATCGCTGGCGGCGGCAATCGGTCAGATTTACCAGCGGTGGGCGGCAGGTGCTGCCGCGCCCCGTGCCCGATGGGCGGACCGGCTCACCGAACGACGCGAGATCGCCGCGGCGCATCATGCCATCTACCAGAGCGTGCTGGCGTGACCGGACGGATGCGGGTGGCGATCATCGCCTCGAATCGGTATCCCATTCGCGAGCCCTTCGCAGGCGGCTTGGAAGCGCATGTATGCCACCTGTCCCGGAGCCTTTCCGCTCAGGGACATGAAGTGTCGCTGTTCGCGGCTCCCGGCTCAGCACCCGTTCCGGGGTGCCGGCGCCTGGTGGTGCGGCATCTCAACCTGTCGGCATCGGCGCGGGGCGACGTGTCCATGCCTGCCGCGGATTTCATGGCCGACCACCACGCTTACCTGTCGTTGATGTTGCTGCTCGCCGGGACGGGTGGCCGGCAGTTCGACATCATCCACAACCACAGCCTGCATTACCTTCCGGTGGCTATGGCACCCACGCTGTCCACTCCAATGCTGACGACCGTGCACACGCCGCCGACGCCGTGGTTGGAATCTGCCGTTGATGCCTCCGGTGGCAAAGGCACGCGTTTCAGCGCAGTCTCGGAACACACCGCGGCGGCGTGGCGTCACGTGGCGCCGGAGATCGCGGTGGTCCACAACGGTGTTGATCCCGGTTCGTGGCCGCTCGGTCCGGGTGGGCCTGCCCTGGTGTGGTTCGGTCGCATCACCGCGGAGAAAGCGCCTCATGTGGCGGTCGCGGCCGCACAACTGGCTCGCAAACCGCTTGTCCTGGCCGGCCCGATCTCCGATGAGCGGTACTTCGCCGAGATGGTTGCGCCACACTTGCATGGCCCCATCCGATACGCGGGACACCTCGACCAAGTCCGGCTGGCCGCTCTGGTCGGCCAGTCGTGCGCCGCGCTGGTCACCCCAGCATGGGAGGAGCCGTACGGTCTCGTTGTCGCAGAGGCGATGTCGTGCGGCACGCCGGTGATCGCGTTTGCGCGGGGCGGCATCCCGGAGCTCATCGATGACACTTCGGGCCGCCTGGTCCCGGCCGGAGACGCCGCCGCCATGACCGACGCCATCTCCACCGTCTCGCGCCTGGACCGCAAGACGGTACGTGAACACGCCATACGGTGTTGCTCGGCCGAGGCGATGCTCACCGCTTACACCGGGTTGTACCGGCAAATGCTCGACGACGCGACGAACGGAACAGATGATCGGTTACTACATCCATCACCACGGCTTCGGGCATCTGGCTCGCGCCATCAGCGTGTGCGCACGGATGCGAAGGCCCGTGACGGCGCTGACATCCTTGGACGTGGCTGAGCCGCATCCATTTTCGTCGATTGTCAGCTTGCCGCGCGACGATCGGGAACCGCTTGCCCGCGAACCCTCCGCACACGGTGCGTTGCACTGGGCACCTCACCACGACCGGGGCCTGAGCGAGCGGATGCGCCGGATCGCCGATTGGGTCGCCGAGGCGCGGCCGGACGCCTTCGTCGTCGACGTATCGGTGGAAGTCGCGCTGTTCGTCCGGCTGCTGGGCATCCCGGTGATCGTGATGGCCTTGCCGGGCAAGCGCATCGATGCGCCGCACCTGCTGGTGCACCGCCTCGCCGACCACATCGTGGCGGCCTGGCCCAAAGCACTGTGGGTACCTGCGTGGCTCCGGCAGTATGGGCACAAGACCAGTTACGTCGGAGGCATCAGCCGGTTCGAGGGGAGACGCCGGCCCACGACCGAATCCGGCGACGCCGCAACGGCACTCGTGCTGAGCGGTGCCGATGGCGCCTTCGGCTCCGAGCTGGCACCCTGTTGGGCAACGGACGCCGGGTTGCGCTGGACGATGTTGGGTGGCACCGGGCGGTGGCACGCCGACCCCTGGGCCCAGATCTGCGGTGCCGCCGTCGTGGTGACCCACGCGGGCCAGGGCTGCATCGCTGATGTCGCCGCCGCACAACGGCCCGCAGTCGTCATTCCGCAGCCTCGGCCTTTCGATGAGCAGGCAGCCACCGCCCTGGTGCTGCGGCGGCACCGACTTGCGATCGTGGCGCAGGATTGGCCGGACCAGCGCGCCTGGCCGGCTCTGCTGGCGCACGCGCGTGCTGGTGATACGCGGCGCTGGCAGCGATGGGAGGTCGACGGTGCCGCCCGGCGCGCCGCCGACGCGATCGAAGCGACGGCGCGCCGGTGTCAGGACGGCGCACCGTGAAGACCGCCGTCATCACGACCGTGCACGGTCGAAACGCGCATCTGAGCCGCCAGCTTCAGGGTCTCAGCGGCAGCACGCGGACGCCGCACATGCACATCGTCGTCGCTCTCGGAGACCCCACCATCGCCGAGACAATCGCCGAGCGGCACGGGGCTGCGGTGCTGTTGGACCTTCCAGCCTCACCACCGCTGCCGGTGGCGAGGGGCCGAAATGTGGGCGCGGCCGCCGCACTGCGAAACGCCGCCGAGCTGTTGGTGTTTCTGGATGTCGACTGCATTCCCGGGCCCCACCTCATCGAGCACTACCACGCGGCAGTGGAGCAGGACGCACATCGCGACGCACTGCTGTGTGGTCCGGTCACCTACCTGCCGCCTGCGGGCCCGGATGGCTATGTCCTGTCAGAACTGTCTGCCGCTGCGCACCCCGCCCGGCCGGCACCACAGCGCGGCTGCGTTATCGCCACCACGGACTACACATTGTTCTGGTCGCTGTCTTTCGCCGTTCACGCCCAGACATGGCTCCGGATCGGTGGATTCTGCGAGGAATACCGGGGCTATGGCGGCGAAGACACCGACTTCGCGCAATATGCTGCCGCACTGGGCATTCCGATGCGATGGGTGGGCGGTGCCGACGCTTTTCACCAGTATCACCCGGTGAGCGATCCGCCCGTCGACCATCTCGACGACATCGTGCGCAACGCCGCGGTGTTCCACCGACGCTGGGGTTGGTGGCCGATGGAGGGCTGGTTGGCGTCCTTCGAGGCCGACGGGCTCATCTACCGCGACGACGACGGCCGTCCCGTCCGAATTCCCGGCGGCGTCACTTAGTTCGGGTCAGATCGGTTGTCGCCGGGCCCTCCAGGAGGGTGCCGTCCGGTGCGAATCGTGATGCGTGCAATGGGCACTCCCACGCCTGGTCCGCGTCGTTCCAGTTCACGATGCCGCCCAGATGGGTGCACACCGGTGACACGACATGCTCGACACCCGCGACAACGCAGCGGGCCTGCAGATTCCACGGCGGACCGCTGACCACACCGCCTTCGCCGTTACTGGGGCCGGGCCGTCCGATTCGCGTTGCCGGTGTGACCCAGCCACGGGCCAGGTTGAAACCCACCTCGAGGTTTGCCGTCAAGGCCGTGGTAAGGCCAGACAATTCGTGCGGGCTCCAGCTCGCGAATGCCTCGGCCCAATCCATTCGACCGCCAAGAATGCGACTCGACAGCGCCAGTGCGGCCGCCGGTCCGTTGGTCATCCCCCACTTGTTGAAACCAGTTGCCACAAAGATCTTTTCGTTGTTCGGCAGGATGGGTCCCACGTAAGGCAACTGATCGATGGGCGTGTAGTCCTGGGCCGACCAGTAGTGAGTCTGCTCGGCACCGGGAAAGTGCGTGCGCGTCCACTCGTCCAGCTCGGCCAGCGCCGATGACGGACTTTTCTTGCGCCCGACGGTGTGTCCGGCGCCGCCGACGATCAGGACTTCCCCGTCGGCGGTGGGAGCGTAACGGACCGAACGGGTCGGCGAGTCGGTGGAAATCATCATCGACCTGGTGATCGGGCCCGGAACCTGGTAGGCCATGCAGTAGGACCGACTCGGCTTCAGCCTGGCGAAATAGGCGCCGCGGTCGAGAATCGGGATGCCGGTCGCGAGCACCAGTTGACGGGCGAACACTTCCGAATCCGCCTCGGTGCCGTCGGCGGTCTGTTCTCCGCCTCCGGTGTTGACGTGCAGCCGCAGTCCGTCACCGCTGCTGGACACTTTGCGTACCCGCGCGCCCTCGGCAAGCCGCCCGCCGCGGTCCAGCAGCTCGACCACCAGACTGTCCAGAAACGGGACCGGGTCGAACTGAGCCTGATCGGGAAGTCGGACCCCGCCGTGGAAGGGGAACGGAACGTCGGCGCGGTCGTCCCAGGTCACCGGGAGGCCGACGGCACTGCACGCCAACCACTCCGCGCGCGCCGACGGCACGCCCCGTGCCGATTGCGCGTAGGTGTACGCGTCCTCGCGCTGCACATCGATGCCGTGGGTGTCGCAATGGTGCAACACCCACTCCATGCCCTCGCGGTTACCGTCGACGTACGCTCGCGCGGTGCTCCGACCATGCCGTGCAAGGATTTTGCTCAGATGCGTGCTTTGCAGCAGGCTGAGCTTCGCGGTGGTGTTCCCGCTGGCTCCCGCTCCCACGGAGCGCGCCTCGACAACCAACACGTCTTTGCCCGCACGAGCCAGCAGTACCGCCGTGATCAGGCCGGTGATGCCGGCCCCCACCACTACTACGTCAGCGGACCCGCCGACCTCCCGGGAAGTCCTGTCGGCCCATGGCGTTTTGCCGCGGCCGTCCAGCCAGAGTGAAACCATGGCTTATTAGATACCCGTCGATACCGCACTGAAACTACCGGGCGCCCGGGTACCGAGTACGATTGCCGGCACAAGCCTCTTTCGGAGGGCAGCAGGGTTTTTCGTTATCTCGTCACCTTCGCTCCGATGAGGTTTCAGCGTCGGCTGCCGGGGTATCAGTGGACCACGGCGTCGGAGTGGTTCGCTCCGCGTCGTCGTCCGACGAGCTAGATCAAACTGGCCCGAATCCGCTTTCGGTCGTTCGCGACCAAAAGGAGTAATGATGTTACGTAACACGATTGCTGCCGGCTGCGCCGTCACGGCACTCCTCTTCGGTGGAGCAGGTGTCGCCAACGCCACCGTCGACCAGGCTCCGGCTCCGTCGTCGACCACCACCACGCTGGCCAACCACGACAACAACAACCAGCACAGCGACAACACCGGGCTGTGGGGGCTCGCCGGCTTGCTGGGTCTGGCCGGACTCGCGGGCCTCAAGCGTCGCAACAACACCGATCCGACTGTGCAACCGGGTGCTACTCGTCGCCCCACGGTGTAACCCAGTATTCGAACGCCTCCGTCAGCGGCCTCGTTGACGGAGGCGTTCGACTTTTGGCAACAGACAATGATGGGGCCGCCACTTGCCTTCCCGGATTCTCGCCCACCCAGAAGGGCCGCGGAACGGATCAGCATGCTGGTGCGCTCCAACGCGACAGCGCAGTAATCAGCTCGCCGTTGGCCCCACCGAACTGCTCCCTCAGCAGCCGGCCGGTCACCCGCGTAGCACAACCCACCCGGCCCGCCTCAACGGGTGTCACGAAAAGTATTACGCGCGAGTGGATTACGACGGCGAATCGGTGCGAGAAAGTACACCGCCACCACCAGTATCCAAGAGAACAGGCTGAGCCACAGCTGACTTCGGGTGGCCTCGTTGAACGCCATTTGCACAAGTACCGCAACGATTCCCAGCGCTGTCAGGACCGACAGCGCCGGGAAAAGCCACATCTTCACTCGCAACTTCTCCGCAGATGTCCGGCGGCGCAGCACGATCTGCGATACCGCGAGCAGCAGATACACGAACAAGATCACCGCGCCCGAGGAGTTGAGCAGAAACAGGAACACAGTGTTGGGCGCCAGCCAGGCCATCAGCACACACAAAAAGCCCACCAGCGAAGAACACACGATCGCGATCGCAGGCACACCACGGCGGCTGAGGCGGACCAGTCGTGCCGGTGCCTCGCGCCGGCCGGCGAGCACGAACAGCATCCGCGATGACGTGTACAGACCCGAGTTCAGGCACGACAGCACCGCGGTCAGCACCACCGCGTTCATGATCTGGTCCGCGCCGGGCAAGCCCATGTGCTTGAGCGCCGCCACGTATGGCGAGGCACCGAGCTGCGCGGAATTCCACGGCAGGATGATCACCAGCAGCAGAACAGAGCCGACGAAGAAGACCACGATCCGCGCCACCACCGAGCGGGTTGCTCGTGCGATGGCGCGCTCGGGATCGCGGCTCTCCGCGGCGGCGACCGTGACGACCTCGGCGCCCACCATCGAGAAGATCACCACCACAATGGCGGCGAACACGGCCCCCACCCCCTTGGGGAAGAAACCACCATGTGACGTGAGGTTGGTGAAGTCCACGTGGTGGCCGGGCAGCATCCCGAGAACGAAGGCCGTTCCCAGGCCGAGAAAGATCACGATCGTCGCGACTTTGATTCCGGCGAACCAGAACTCGAACTCTCCGAAAGAGGACACCGAGAACAGGTTGGTGACCGTCATCAGCACCATCAGGCACAACGCCGACAGCCACAATGGCGCCGGAAACCAGTAATTGAGCACCTTTCCGCCGGCGACCGCTTCGAACCCGACCACGATCACCCAGAAGTACCAATACAGCCAGCCGACCGAGAACCCGGCCCAGCCGCCCAGCGCCGTTGCCGCGTAGTCGGCGAACGACCCGGTCGACGGATTCGCCGCCGCCATCTCGCCCAGCATCCGCATCACCAGGACGATCAGCAGGCCACAGATGGCATAGGTCAGGAACGCGGCCGGACCGGTTTCCCCGATCACCACCCCCGAGCCGACGAACAACCCGGCACCGATCACGCCGCCGATGGCGATCATGCTGAGCTGACGCTGCGAAAGTCCTTGCTTCAGCGTGGCATTGTTGTCCAGGCAGTCCCGGTCGTCCCGCATCACCGGACGCTAGCAGCTCAGCGGTCTCTGGATCACGCCGTCGTTACGAGTGCCTTGCAATACGGCGTGGCAGGGGCGTCAAAGCCGGGGCGGCGCGGCATGATTGACGATCGTGGCCGACCTGACCCGACGCTCGGTGCTGCGCATGGGTGCCGGCGCCGGTGCCGCGGCAGCCGGCGGCTGGTCGCTGAGCGCACTGCTCGACCCCCTGGCCACGCTGGCCGCGCCGGCGGCGCCCGCTCCGTTCGACCCGCCGACCGCGGGCAAGACGCTGCCGACCAAACTCACCGGATCGTTCATTTCGGCGGCCAGAGGTGGAATCAAGACCAACTGGGTGATCGCCATGCCGCCGGGTCAGACCAAGATGCTGCGGCCGGTGATCGCGTTGCACGGCAAGGACGGCGACGCGAACCAGATGCTGGACTGCGGCGTGGAAGATGCGCTCGCGCAACTGGTCAGCGAGGGAAAGCCGCCCTTCGCCGTGGTGGGTGTGGACGGCGGTGCCAACAGCTACTGGCACCGGCGGTCAAACGGCGAGGACTCCGGCACCATGGTGCTCGAAGAGCTGCTGCCGATGTTGACGTCGATGGGTATGGACACCGCGCGGGTCGGGTTCCTGGGTTGGTCGATGGGCGGTTACGGCGCGCTGCTGCTGGGAGCGCGGCTGGGGCCGGCCCGCACCGCCGGCATCTGCGCCATCAGCCCGGCGCTGTACATGTCCTATATCGGCAGCGCGCCGGGCGCGTTCGACAGCATCGACGACTGGAGCCGCAACACCGTGTTCGGTCTGCCGGTGCTCAACTCCATCCCCCTCAGGGTCGACTGCGGGATCGGCGACCGCTTCTTCTTCGCCAGCAGCCAATTCGTCAGCCAACTGAAGAAGAAGCCGGCGGGCAGCTTCTCTCCGGGCGGGCACGACGTCGACTACTGGCGTGCGCAGTTGCCGGGCGAACTCGCTTGGCTGGCGACCTGACCCGTGGCCGACCAGGACCGCACCCCGTTCCGTCCGGACATCGAGGGACTGCGCGCCGTCGCGGTGATCGCCGTCGTGCTCTACCACGCGGGAATTCCGGGTATCGCCGGCGGCTACATCGGCGTCGACGTCTTCTTCGTCATCTCCGGCTTCCTCATCACCGGACTGCTGTGGCGGGAAGTACAGACCACCAATACCGTTGCGCTGGGCCGCTTTTACGCCGCTCGGGCCCGTCGGCTGTTACCCGCGGCGGCCACCGTCGGCGTGATCACCGCCGTCGTCGCGGCCGCGGTGCTGCCGCCGCTGCAGGCCCGCCGGGTGTTCATCGATGGCATCGCCAGCATGCTTTACGTCGGCAATTACCGGTTCGCCGCACAGGGCACCGACTACATGATTTCCGACCTGCCCCCGTCACCGTTCCAGCACTACTGGTCCCTCGGCGTGGAGGAGCAGTTCTACCTGCTGTGGCCGGCCCTCTTCATCGGCACGGCCTGGTTGGCACGGCGCACCGCGCCGGGTAACACCCCGCGCACCGCGCCCCGCGTGGTGGTCGTGTCAGTCATCGGTGCGGCATCGCTGGCGGCGGCGGTGATCTGGACCCGCAGCTCGCCCCCGTGGGCGTTCTTCTCGCTGCCGACCCGGGCGTGGGAGCTGGCGACCGGTGGCCTGGTGGCGTTGACCATCGATCAGTGGAAGCGACTGCCCCTGCTGCCCGCGACGGTGGCGGGTTGGGGCGGTCTGTCGCTGATCGTGCTGACCTGCACACAGCTGGGCCCGCACACCCCCTACCCCGGCACCTCGGCGCTGCTACCGGTACTGGGCACCGCCCTGGTGATCGGCGCAGGTTGCGTCACCGGCGGTATGGGCGTCGGCCGGGTGCTGTGCCCTCCGGTGATGCGGGCCGCCGGCAGGGTGTCCTACTCGTGGTACCTGTGGCACTGGCCGGTGCTGTTGCTGCTTCCGCCGCTGCTGGGCGATCCGGGCGGTTTGCCGGGCCGGCTGGCGGCGACGACGGTGTCTGCCGGGCTCGCCGTGATCACCATGCACGCCGTCGAGAATCCCGGCCGGTTCGCCGTGGTGTTACGCCGATCCGCGAAGGCCAGCCTGATGGTGGCCGGCGCCGCCAGCGGAATCGCCGCATGCGCCTGCGCGGTACTGCTGACGGCGGTGCCGGCCCCGGTGGGTCATGGCGCTGCCGCGCCTCAGGCCAGGATCGTCGCGCTGCCGCCCGTGCCCGACCCGCAGGTCAGCCCGCAGGAGGCCGCAATCCGGCAGGCGTTCGCTCAAGCGCGCGACATGCTCGCGGCCTCAGCGGGACTGCGCGCGGTGCCATCCAACCTCAACCCGTCCCTGGCGGCGGCTCCGGGTGACAAAGCTGCCGTGTTCGTCAACGGTTGCATGCGGTCCTGGCGTGATGTCGGCCAAAGCGAATGCGCGGACGCGGACATCGCCTCCCCCACCACCGTGGCGCTGATCGGCGATTCACACGCGGCGATGTGGGACCCTGCCCTGCGGCAGGTCGCCGAGCAGCGACACTGGCGGCTCGAGACCATGGCCAAAGTCACCTGCCCGTTTCTGGACATCCCGATCGTCAGCCCCTATCTGGGGCGCAAGTACACCGAGTGTGAGCAATGGCGTGGGGAGATCGTGAGCCGGCTGGCGGCGAAACCGCCGCGGCTGGTGGTGCTCAGCATGAGCCGGCGCTACCACGCCGATTTCAGCTTCACTTCGTATGACCCGGCGTGGATCGATGCCCTGGCCACGGTGGTGGCCCAGCTGCGGGGCATCGGCTCGCGGGTGCTGGTGCTCGGCCCGGTCGCCGACCCGCAGACGTCGGCGCCGACGTGCCTGTCCGCTCACCTGGACGACGCCGGCACCTGTGCTCCGACGCGCCCGGTCGCGGTCAACGGCGACGGCATCGGCGCCGAACAACGGGTGACCAGCGCAGCCGGCGGCTCCTATGCGGACCTGACCGACTTGTTCTGCACGGCGGACCGCTGCCCGCTGATCGTCGGCAACACGCTGGTGTTCCGCGACGACAACCACATCACCACCGAGTACGCGCAGCTGTTGGGCCCTGTGATCGGAGCGTTGGCCGATCGCGCCATAACAATCGAATGACACGACGGTGGATTATCGGCCGAATGAACCTCGTAGTAGCGGCGAACGTGATACCAATAGAAGGGTTTTGGAGGTTTTGACATGAGTCCGATGCTGTTGCTACTGCTTACAGCAGCCGCGCCAGTCGCAGGGCTTGGGTTGGTCCAATTGCAAGCGCGACTTGAGCGTTGGGACTACGAAAGGCACGCCGAAGACTGAAGCGGTGTCCGCACGGCTCTGATTACGTTGTGCGGTCAGCGTTTTACTGTCTCAGCTCACCAATTGCCATCGAATCAGCGGCACCATCTTGTCCGCCATGTACTCGTGCCCGGCGTCATTGGGGTGCACTCCGTCGGTGCCGATGAGATCAGGCCGGTCGACGAACCATCGATCACCGATCGGGTCGACGAACGCCGCCCCCGCCGCCCACGCCGCGCCGGCCAGCACGTCGCGGATCACCAACACCCCTGGCGGCACCTCGGCGGTCGGCCACGGCGGTCCGATCACCAGAAACCTGGCGGAGGGCGCGAGTCGGCGCGCCAGAGCGAAAGTGGCCTGCACGCGTTGGGCCAGCAGTACCGGATCGACACCCTGGTCGTTGCGGGATCCGAAGAACACCACCAGAACGTCCTCGGCCCTGACCGCTCTGGCGGTCAGATCCTGGAAGATGCTGCCGTGGTCGCCGATTGCCCCGTATCCCGCTCTACCCTCGGCGGCCACATTGCTGGTAATGCGCAGTCCGGGCGCCGCGAGCGTACGCCAGGTTCGGGCGGTCCACGAGTTCGTTCCCAGACCGCCCTCGTCGGTGCCGGTGGTGTAAGAGTCGCCGATCACGGCGATGGGTTTGAGCCGCAGGTCCAGCGTCAGAGCCCGGTACGGCGGCGACCGCACCGGATCGGCCAGGCCTGACAGAGCCAGGACCGTCAGCATGCTCAAGCTGATGGCGAAGCCGGCCAGTCGAGTCACTGCGACCTCCACCGGAGGAACGGATGCATCTACCGGAAATCGTACGAGGGTCCCCGGCCAACCATCGGTCAACTCGCTTGCGGCCCCGGCATTTCGGGGCGCGTCTCACACCGCTCGGGAGGAGACGCCGGACAGCGGGCCGTCGATGGGATGCAGTTTGGTGGTGGGCGAATCGTCGGGCTGGGTGCCCGCCGGGGCGGCTCTGGCGCCGATCATCCTGCGCATCCACCGACGGGCCGGCTCTTCGACGTATCGGTACATCCCCATCGACAACAGCAGCGAGATCACGATCAGCCCGATGACATTCCATTTCCACGGATTGTCCTGCGGAGTGAGCTCGAACTGCAGTACCGCCCAGCCCCAGCAGGTGTGCACCAACTCGTGAACCATGTACAGGCAGAACGAGATTTCCCCGCCGTACACCATCACCGGTGTCGACAGCACCCAGGGCAGGCTGCCCAGGCCGACCGCCAAGGTGATCACCAACGGCACGAACAGCACATCCACGACGCCACCGCTGTCCACGACGCCGCTGATCGGATGGGCGTCAAACCAGTACAGGATCGCCACCATCGCGACCACCAGCAGCAGCGAGAGGTACCCGGCCACGTGCCGGGCACGGTTGCTCAGCCGCAATCTACGCACCGCGGCGCAGGCCAGGGCGCCGGCGACGAACTGGGTGACGATGCGTGGCAGCCAGCTCCACGGTGTGTAGAAGTAACCGCTGGCCAGCAGCAAGACCACGGGCGGCAGACACGCCGCGAACGCCAGCACCATCAGGCTGCGCGCCCGGGTGGTTCGCTCCAACCGCAAGATCACCAGGACGATCAGACCGAACAGCAGGTAGGCCAACCATTCCGCGCTGATCGACCAGGCCGGCCCGTCCCAGCTGGTGTTGTCGAAGAAGGGTTCGAACCACAGCTGCACCAACAGAACCTGGCGCACGTAGCTGATCGCGGTCAGGTCCCTGACCTCCGGTAGCGGCACGTGCCCGACATGCAGGCTCGCGATCACGATCAAGGCGGCGAGGTGCATGGTGAGCAGGTACACCGGCCACACCCGGGCCAGGCGCAGCCACAGGAAGTGCACGGTGGCGCGCGTGGACCAGGCCCCACCCATGCGGTCGAGGTAGTTCCAGGTCAACACGAACCCGCTGAGGATGAAGAAAAGGTCGACCCCCTGGGCGCCGCAGTTGAGCACCGGCGCCAGGTTCTCCCGCAAATCGGGCGACACATCGGTGAGCATCGGACGGAAGTGGAACAGCACCACCCACAGCGCCGCGATGATGCGCAGTCCGGTCAGGGCCTTGATCTCCCCGCGGATCTGAGCCTTCATCTCTACGCTGCGCACGAGGTTCTTTCCGCCTGGACTCTTGTCTGCTTGTAGTCGCGTCAATTCACCGGCCGTCCCGAGCCTTCTCGTCCGCTCACCGGCCCCCCGACTGGCACCCGGCAGCCTAACAGCGGGTCCATCGCATCGGGCCACGAGCCGCTTCTTAGCAAAGAGTTAGTCGTGGCTAGCGGTCCCCTTAGGTTTAGCGGGCACCTTAGAGTGCAGGGTTTTGGTCTTCCAAAAAGGTATGCACCTTGGGGAAATGGGGCAGTTTGATGACTACCGCGATCACACGACGGTTTTCCAGCACCGTCGACTGCGCCGGCGCCCAGATCCGGGCGCATTGCCGGCATTTGGCCACCGTGGTGGCCATCCGCGGCGAGATCGACGCCGTCAACGTCGACCAGGTGGGCGAGCACATTCGCCGTTTCGTTCTCAACGACAATCCCGTGGTGCTCGACCTGAGTGAGGTGACGCATTTCTCCTCCGCCGGATTCGCCTTGTTCGCTGTGCTGGACGAGGAATGCCGGGCGGCCGGTGTGGAATGGATGATCGTGGCCAACCCGATCGTCAGCGGGCTGTTGGGCGACTGCGGCGACCCCGCCGAGGCACCGTTGCCCGTCACGCGTTCGGTGCACGAGGCCCTGCGCTATGTGGCCGAGGGCATCACGCGGCGGCGCCAGCTGGTGCTTCCATTGGTCAAGAAGTCGGCTTAGCGCGCCTGAGCCTGGCCACACCGAGCACCACGAGAATCCCGGCGGCAGTCGCCAACAACAGCGTCAGCACCAGCTGCTGCGGGTCATAGACCACCGACGTGGTGGGCGGTTGCCCATCGGTTACCGGCGCGACAGCGATGGTGGACCGGGTGTGCAGCCAGCTGAACCCGGTCGCCACGAAGGCGACGGCGGCCAGCACCAGCTCCACGACAGCGCGGGGGTTCACCGGATCGACTCGTTGTCGTCGTCGTCGAAGGCGTCGCGCTCGTCGGCGACCTCGGGAACGTAGGGCCCCATCCGCCGCTCGACCAGCGGAGTCAGCGCGTCACGCAGATGGCGGTGCCGGCGCGCCCAGGCCTGCGCGGTGCGGCCGCCGGTGAGCTTGAGCCCGATGCCGTACCGGCCGCGCGGCACGCCGACCAGTTCGCCGAGCGCCCGCGCCGACTGCCACCTGGCCAGCGGCTTGTCCGACTTCACCGAGTTCTCGGCCTCTGGGAAGACCTTGACGATCTCGCGGACCAGGATGGTCTCGGTGCCCTGGCGCAGGGCATCCTCGGTGAGTTCGACCGAAGTGTGGATCCGCGCGGCCTTCACCTGCAACGCGACGAACGCCGACACCAGGACCAGGAAGACGGACGGAACCAGAAACGAGATCGGAACGTGGTTGACGTGCTGGATGTAGATCAGCGACACCGCGGACAGTGGGCCCGCCAGCACCCAATACCAGCTGGCGCCGGGTTCGTGGAACAGTGGTTTGTCCGCCGGCTTATCCCGCGGTCCCTGTGCCGGTTCCATGTGCGCCTCCGTCACGCAAGCCACCTCGCTGCCTCGGCGGCCCAGTAAGTCAGCACGAAATCTGCCCCCGCGCGCCGAATGCTGGTCAGCGATTCCAGCGCCGCAGCACGCTCATCGATCCAGTTGTTGGCCGCCGCCGCACAAATCATCGCGTACTCCCCCGAAACCTGATAGGCCGCCACCGGAACCGGAGAGCGGCCAGCCGCCGCGGCCAGTACATCCAGGTACCCCATCGCCGGTTTGACCATCACGACGTCAGCGCCCTCGTCCAGGTCCAGTTGTACCTCGCGCAACGCCTCCCGGGCGTTGCCCGGCTCCTGCTGATACGTGCGCCGGTCGCCGGAAAGACTCGAGGCGACCGCCTCCCGGAACGGGCCGTAAAACGCCGACGCGAACTTGGCCGCATAAGCCAGAATGGCGACGTCGGTGTACCCCGCCGCGTCCAGGCCGTCGCGGATCGCGCCCACCTGGCCGTCCATCATCCCGCTCGGACCGACTATGTGCGCACCCGATTCCGCTTGCGCGAGCGCCAATTCCACGTAACGAACCAAGGTGGCGTCGTTGTCGACCCGGCCGCGCTCGTCGACGACCCCACAGTGCCCGTGATCGGTGAACTCGTCCAGACAGGTGTCGGCCATCAGCACGGTGGCGTCGCCGAGGTCCTTGGAGAGATCGCGCAGTGCCACGTTGAGGATGCCGTCCGGGTCGGTGCCGGCCGATCCCAGGGAGTCCTTGTCCTGCTCACGCGGCACACCGAAGATCATCAGTCCGCCCACACCGGCCGCGACCGCGTCGGCGGCCGCGCTACGCAGCGAGTCTCGGGTGTGTTGCACCACTCCAGGCATGGACCCGATGGCCCGCGGTTCGTCGATACCGTCGGCGACGAACATCGGCAACACCAAATGCCGTGGTTCCAAAGATGTTTGCGCCACCAGGCGGCGCAGGGCCGGAGTGGAACGGAGCCGGCGCGGTCGCTGCCGCGGGTACGCCACGTTGTCTCCTAGCCGCGTACGTTGATTCTGCGTTGAGGGCGGACGTCACTCACACTTTCGCGCCCTGGACGCAGAGTCAGCGCACGACACGTCATCGCCTGCGGCTCTTCTTGCGCGGCGGCGGCAGCGCCCCCTCGGCGCGCAACCGGGCGGCGTGTTCGGCCAGGGCGTCGACCAGCGGCCCCACCGCAGCGGTCTCCGGCTGGACGTCCACCCGCAAGCCGAACTCGGCCGCGGTCTCCGCGGTCTTGGGGCCGATGCAGGCGATGATGGTCCGCGGGTGCGGCTTGCCGGCGATGCCGACCAGGTTGCGCACGGTGGAGCTGGAGGTGAAGCACACGGCGTCGAAACCGCCGGTCTTGATCATCTCCCGGGTGGATGCCGGCGGCGGGGCGGCCCGCACGGTCCGGTAGGCGGTGACGTCCTCGATCTCCCAGCCGCGCTCGCGCAGGCCCTCGGCCAGGGTCTCGGTCGCGATGTCCGCCCGCGGCAGCAGCACCCGGTTCACCGGATCGAAAATGCTGTCGTAGGGCGGGAATTCGTCCAGCAAACCCATCGACGACTGCTCGCCGGACGGCACCAGCTCGGGACTGATCCCGAATGCCCGCACCCGGTCGGCTGTCGCCTCACCGACACAGGCGATCTTCACGCCGGAGAACGCGCGTGCGTCCAGACCGAATTCGCCGAACTTCTCCCAGACCGCGCGCACCGCGTTGGTCGAGGTGAAAACCACCCACTGGAAACGACCGTCCACCAGGCCCTTGACGGCACGTTCCATCTGGGCGGGGCTGCGGGGCGGCTCGACGGCGATGGTCGGCACCTCGATGGGCAGCGCGCCGTAGGACGTCAGGCGCTCGCTCATCTCTCCGGCCTGATCCTTGGTGCGGGGCACCAGCACGGTCCAGCCGTACAGTGCCCGGCTCTCCCACCAGTTCAGCTTCGCCCGGCTGGCCACCGTCTTGCCGATGGTGACCACGAGCGGACCGGTCAACGGACCGGCCGGATCGCTGCCGCCGCCCAGGACGGCCGGATCGGTCAGACCCTGCAACGTGGTCTCCACGGAGCGCTGCTGGCAGGTGGTGCCCTGTGCGGTCACCACACACGGTGTGCTGTCGGCCAGCCCGTGTTCGATCAGGGTGCGCGCGGCATCGGCCAGGTGCGACGCGGTGGCCTGCAGGATGAGCGGCCCGGGAGCCGCGGCCAGAGCTTCCCAATCGACATGTGGGTCGCGCACGTCGGCAACAGTGTGCGAGGAGCCCAACGGCAGCCCGGCGTACGTCGGGACCGCGCTACTGGGGGCCAGCCCCGGCACGATCTCGACATGCAGGTGGGCGCGGGCGACGGCGTTGACCTCGGTGATCACCGCGTCGACCGACAGCGGGTCACCGGCGACCAGACGCACGACGTCGGCGCCCGAGCGGGCCTCGACGGTCAGCGTCTTGGCGACTTCGGCAGGGTCGCCCAGCGCCGGACGGATGTCCGGGCCCTCCGAGATCACCGCTGCCGCGGTCTCGGGGCTCGACGAACCGCTGGCGCCATCGGAACTGGCCGGTGCCGTCTCGGCGGGGGCCGGGCCCGACACCGGAGGCAGATCCTTGCCGATCAGTGCCAGCACCGGCTCGGGCACATCGGGGTCGGTGAACACCAGGGCCGCATTCGCCAGCACCGTGGCAGCCCGGGTGGTCAGCAGACCAGGGTCGCCGGGACCGGAGCCCACGAACGTGATCCGGCCCGGTGTCGGCTTACGCCCTCGCGTCATCGTTGTCGCTCCCAAGTCTCTTTAACTTCCTTGCGCGGGGTCTTCCCGCGCTCCCCTCATCAACTCTGCGGCGCCCAGTTCAAACAGCTCCGCAGCAACGGAGAGCCCCAGCTCCCGTGCCCGATCGGAGGTGCCGATGCCGGACGCGCGGATCACGTCGGACCCGTCGAGTGCAGCCACGCAGCCACGCAGCGACAGCTCTTCGAAGACCCGCCCCTCCTCGTCGATGGACTCGACCACTTCTGCGATCGCACCCACCGGCGCCGAGCAACCAGCCTCCAGTTCGGCGAGCAGAGCACGCTCCGCGGTGACCGCCGCACGAGTGTCGGCGTCGTCCAGCTCCGCCAACACCGCCGCCAACCGGCTGTCGCCGGCTCGACACTCGACTGCGAGAGCACCTTGAGCCGGGGCCGGCAACATCTGCACCGGCTCCAGCGTCTCGGTGACGTCGTCGAGCCGGCCCAGTCGGGCCAACCCGGCCCGGGCCACCACGACGGCGTCCAGATCACCACTGCTTACCCTGTTCAACCTGGTATCTAGGTTGCCTCGTAGGGGGCGGATTTCCAAACCGAGACCCAGTGCTCTAAGCTGTGCCGCCCGTCGCGGCGAGGAGGTGCCTACCAGCGAACCCACCGGCAACTCCCCGAGCACCAGCCCGTCCCGGGCGACGACGGCGTCGCGGGGGTCGTTGCGTGGCGGTATGGCCGCGATGGTGAACCGAGCGTCGGCAGCGGTCGGCAAATCCTTGTGCGAATGCACAGCGGCGTCCACTCGGCCCGCATCCATCGCTTCTCGCAGCGCTGTGGTGAAGACCCCCACCCCCAGCTCTTCGATCGGCGCCGACGATCGATCGCCCACGGTGCTGATCGTCACCAGCCCGGCGGGATGTCCAATGGCGATGAGAGCGTCCCTGACGGTCGCGGCCTGGGTGGTGGCCAGCAGGCTGCCCCGAGTGCCAATCCGGATCACGTGCGCCAATCGGTCACTCGGCCGAAGGGTTGTCGAATTCCGTTGCCAGTGACTGCAATTCACCGGCTGTGGCGACAGCGTCGACCGCCGTCTGCTCCAGTTCGAAAAGCTCACGCAGCGCCTCGGCGTAACTGTCGCCGCCCGGCGCACTGGCCAGCTGCTTGATCCGCACCGTCGGTGCGTGCAACAGCTTGTCCACCACCCGGCGCACCGTGCGGGCCACCTCTGCGCGCTCGGCGGTGTCCAGTCCCGGCAGCCGGTTGTCCAGCCGCAGCAGCTCCGCCTGGACGACGTCGGCGGCCCGCTGACGCAGTGCGGTCACCGTCGGGGTGACCTCGGCCATCCGCTGACCGGTCAGGTAGGCCGCGACTTCGGCCGCGACGATATGACGTGCGGCATCCACGTCGGCGGCGGCCGCGTGCGCAGACGGTTCGTGCTGCACGCGGTCCACGTCCACCACCAGGACGCCGGGCAACCCGGCCACCGCCGGGTCAACGTCGCGCGGCATGCCGAGATCGCAGATGACCAGGGGTTTCAGCGCCTCATCCCGGCGCGCTCTGACCAGCGCGTGGTGCACGTCGGCCAGCGAGACCACCGGACTGACCGCACCGGTGCAGCTGACCACCACGTCGGCATCGGCCAGCGCGTCGGCCAGCCGGTCAAGCGTCAGCGCCTCCGCCGTGACGCCCGACAGCTGCATCCGGGCGGCCAGACGCTGAGCCCGGTTCCGCGACCGGTTCAGCACATGAACCCGACCGACGCCGGCGCGGGTCAGATGCGACGCCGCCAGCGCACCCATCGCCCCAGCGCCGACCACCACGGCGGTCTTGCCGTTCAGGGTGCCGAGCTTGCGGCCGGCGATGTCGAGGGCTACCGACACCACGGAGGCACCCGCTGCGTCGATCGCGGTTTCGGAGTGCACCCGCTTACCCACCGACAGCGCCCGCTGGGCCAGCTCATGCAGCACGCGGCCGACCGTGCTGTTGGCCTCGGCACAGGCATAGGCCCGGCGCACCTGCCCCAACACTTGCTGCTCGCCGACCACTGCCGAATCCAGGCCGCTGGCCACCGCGAACAGGTGCTCGACGGCGGCCTCGCTGTAACGGACGTAAGCGTGTTTGGTCAGATCGCCCATCGGCAGACCGGAGTACTCGGCGAGCACCTGCCCGATCACCGACAGACCGCCGTGGAAGGCCTCGACCACGGCATAGACCTCGACGCGGTTGCACGTCGAGAGCACCATGGCCTCGCTGACCAGCGGCGATTGCAGCACCAGGTCGACGATCTTGACTTGATCGGACTCATCGATGCTGAGTTGTTCCAGCACGGAGACCGGCGCACTGCGGTGCGAAACCCCGAAGAGCAGGATGCTCACGGCAGCATCACCTGGCCCGCTCCCTTGCAGCTTTGGAAAGTGAACTACTACCTACGGTAGACGGTTGTCAGGTGGGCTACCAAATGTCGGCAACGCCCCGAGCTCGCCGAGAGTGAAGATCCGCAGCGGATTTGAGACTAGCGGCTTACCAAAGCGCGAGGTTGGCGACGCACGGCACTGTGCGAGGAGCCACTTCTCCTGGTGACCACCGACCCCTTCAACCCGAGCCGATAGCGGCCTGCAGAAGTTCAGGCCGGCGATTACCGGCCCGCGAGGTCGGCACGCAACCGCGGTTCGTCGATGTCCCAGTAACTGTGCTCTCGGCCCTCCAGCAGGACCACCGGCAGCCGATCGCCGAACTCGGCCCGCAGCGCCGCATTCCCCGCGTGCGCCTGCGCGTCCACGTCCGTGCAGACCAGTTCGAAGTCCAGCTCTGCGGCCAGCTCCGCCAGCCGCGCATGCACCCGGTCGCACACGGCGCAACCGGCGCGGGTCAACAGCTGCACCTGCGGTCGGCTCGCGGACGTGACCATGGCGACCAGTCTGACATCGGCCCGGCTCCGGCCGGATAGGGTTGGGGTCGGCTCGATGGCGTCCAGGCTCCGGCAACCGGGCTAGTCAGCGACTTGGGAGGTTTGGCTGATGTCTTCCATGGCTTCGTTTGAACCTGTGAGCGGTCGCGTCGACCTGGAGTCGCTGGCCGCCGACGCCAGTGCCGAACGTGCGCTGGCCGACATCCGGGCCGACGACGCGAGCGAACGTCCGCAGCCGCCCGTCGATCTGACCGCCGCCGCGTTCTTCGACGTCGACAACACCCTGGTGCAGGGCTCCTCTGCGGTGCATTTCGGCCGTGGGCTGGCCGCTCGACACTACTTCACCTACCGCGACGTACTGGGTTTCATCTACGCGCAGGCCAAGTTCCAGGTTCTGGGCAAGGAGAACAGCGGCGACGTGGCCGCCGGCCGGCGCAAAGCGCTGGCCTTCATCGAGGGCCGTTCGGTCGACGAGCTGGTGCGTTTGGGCGACGAGATCTACGACGAGATCATCGCCGACAAGATCTGGCCGGGGACCCGCGAACTCACTCAGATGCACCTGGACGCCGGCCAGCAGGTCTGGCTGATCACCGCCACCCCGTACGAGCTCGCGGCGACAATCGCCCGCCGGTTGGGCCTGACGGGCGCTTTGGGCACCGTGGCCGAATCCGTCGACGGCATCTTCACCGGCAGGCTGGTGGGCGAGATCCTGCACGGCACCGGAAAGGCCCATGCGGTGCGTTCGCTGGCGATCCGGGAAGGTTTGAACCTCAAGCGCTGCACGGCATACTCCGACAGCTACAACGACGTGCCGATGCTGTCCCTGGTGGGCACCGCGGTCGCAATCAATCCCGACGCCCGGCTGCGCAGCCTGGCCCGCGAGCGGGGGTGGGAAATCCGCGACTTCCGGACCGCCCGCAAGGCGGCTCGCATCGGGGTGCCGTCCGCTCTGGCGCTGGGAGCCGCGGGCGGCGCGCTGGCGGCTGTGGCGTCGCGACGCCAATCACGCTGATAAGCTGCGCCGCTGAGCTAACTCTTCGATCGGAAAGCGGCGGCATGACAGTTCCTCAGGGGGCCGAAGGAATCATCGGTAAGCACTACCGGCAGGAAGACCACTTCGTGGTCGGGCGCGAGAAGATCCGCGAATTCGCCCTTTCGGTAAAAGACGACAACCCGATCCACCACAGCGAGAAAGTTGCTGCCGAGGCCGGCTACGACGCGCTGCCGGCGCCGCTGACGTTCTTGGCGATCGCGGGGCGACGGGTCCAGCTCGAGATCTTCACCAAGTTCAGCATCCCGATCAACATCGCCCGGGTCATGCACCGCGACCAGAAGTTCACGTTCCACCGCCCGATCGTGGTCGGTGATGAGTTGCACTTCGACACCTACCTCGACTCTGTGATCCAGTCGCACGGAACGGTGTTGGCCGAGATCCGCAGCGAGGTGACCGATGGCGAAGGTAAGCCGGTGATCACCAGCGTCGTCACGATGCTGGGCGAAGCGGCACAGCATGACGCCGACACCGAGGCCACCGTGGCCGCAATTGCATCGATCTGAACCCAGCAGGTAGCGTCACTTTTATGACAGAAGGCACCACAGGTGGGACCCAGCTACAGCCCCCGGTAGAGGATGTGCAATCGCACTACGACCGTTCCAACGAATTCTTCAAGCTGTGGCTCGACCCGTCGATGACCTACAGCTGCGCCTACTTCGATGAAAACCCGAACATCGACGAGCCCCAGACCAAGACGCTCGAAGAGGCACAGTTCGCCAAGCGCAAACTGGCGCTGGACAAGCTGAACCTCGAGCCCGGCATGACGCTGCTCGACATCGGCAGTGGCTGGGGTTCGACCATGCGGCACGCCGTCGAGCACTACGACGTCAACGTCATCGGCCTCACGCTCAGCGAGAACCAGCTCGCGCACTGCCAGCAGAAGTTCGACGAGATGGACAGCCCGCGCCGCAAAGAGGTTCGGCTGCAGGGCTGGGAGCTGTTCGACGAACCCGTCGACCGCATCGTGTCGCTGGGCGCGTTCGAGCACTTCGCCGACGGCGCGGGCGACGCGGGCTACGAGCGGTACGCAACCTTCTTCAAGAAGTACTACAGCTTGCTACCCGATGACGGCCGGATGTTGCTGCACTCGATCGTGGTGCCCACCGCCGAAGAGGGCAAGAAGTTGGGCCTGAAGACCACGATGAGCCTGTTGCGCTTCATCAGCTTCATCCTGCGGGAGATCTACCCCGGCGGTAAGTTGCCGCAGGTCGAACAGGTCGACCGCTACTCGACCGAGGCCGGGTTCAAGATCGAGCGCCATCACTTCATCGGCAAGAATTACGTCCCCACCCTCAACGCCTGGGCCGACGCGCTGGAAGCTAACAAGGAAAAGGCGATCGCGCTCAAGGGCGAGCAGGAGTACGAGACCTTCATGAAGTATCTGCGCGGCTGCTCGGACCTGTTCCGGGATGGCTACACCAACGTCTGCCAGTTCACCCTGGTCAAGTAAACCCGATACCTGAACCGCCGCTGCGACGCCCGAAAGTCGCAGCGGCGGTTTATGTTTCGGGGTTCTGACGGGCGGCGGGTCAGCCGAAGAAGATGTTGCGGCGGCCGGCCAGCAGCCGGTACAGCGTCTGCTGGATGGTCTCGCGGACCTGGTCGGTCAGCTCGAAGGTGACCATCGGGTCGTCGGCGTCGCCGGGCGCATAGTCGGCGGTGTGGATCGGCTCGCCGAACGCGATCCGCCACTTGGAGGGCAGCGGAACAAGTCCCGCCGGCCCGGCCAACGGGAACAGCGGCGTCACCGGGAAGTACGGCACGCCGAACAGCCGCGCCAGCAGCTTCACGTCGGTCAACATCGGGTAAATCTCTTCGGAGCCGATGATGGAGCACGGCACTATCGGCGCCTTGGTGCGCAACGCCGCCGAGACGAAACCCCCGCGACCGAACCGCTGCAGGCGATAACGGTCTTCGAAGCGTTTTCCCAGGCCCTTGTAGCCCTCGGGAAACACCGCGGTGAGTTCGCCGGAGGCGAGTAGCCGGTGGGCGTCGGTGGTGCAGGCCATGGTGTGACCGGCCTTGCGCGCCGTCGAGCCGACCACCGGGAGGTCGAACACCATGTCGGCGGCCAGAAGGCGCAGGTCACGCCGCGCGGGATGCTCGTCGTGCACTGCCACCGACAGCATGAGACCGTCGAACGGGAGTACTCCCGCGTGATTGGCGACCACTAGCGCCGCGCCGTCGCTGGGGATGTTCTCGATGCCGGTGACTTCGACGCGGAACCAGGAGTTGAAGAAGAATCTCAGCAACGGCCGCACGATGGCGTCGTTGAAGTGCGGATCGAAGCCGAACTCGTCGACGCTGTAATCACCGATCAGTCGTTGCCGAAAAAATCCGGCGACCGCTGCGACACGCTGGGCGAGATCGTTCAGTGGCGCCTCACCGCTGGACGACCCACCCGACGTGCGGCGGTGCTCGTCGATTTCGCGGACGACCGCGGCGATCTCCTCAGCCGATGCGCGACCGCTGGGATCGGACAGCACCGAGGGGTGCGGGCCCACGGCCTCCGAGCGCTGCTCGGCTCTGCGGCGCGCCGCTACCCGGCCCCGATTACTGTGCAGGGGAATAACATTCGCTCTGGTCTCACCCGCCACGTTATCTACCCAAATCTATCTAAGACCCCGACCATGGAATGGGATTTCGACTACCCCAGCGCTGCGCCAAAGCTATGGCACGACCCTCCCAGGAGCGTACCCGATGCGGGTCGATTATGGGAGTCAAGCCCCGGCCGCGCAGGTAGTCGTCGAACGCTTCTGCCGTCGACCATTTCGGCTGGTAACCGAGCTCTGACCGCATTCTGGTGGTGTCCATCACGCGGCCGTAACACAGATAAGCGAACTGATCGCGACTTATTTCGTTGTACCGGTTGGCACGTCGCAGCGAATCGAGCGCCCACACTCCAAATCCGGGAACTGGCAACGGAATTCGGCCAGCCCGACGGATCGCCTGGGACAACATGATGATGCCGTCGGCGCCGATGTTGAAGGTACCGGCCCTGCCGGCCATGGCCGCACGCTCCAGCGCGCCCAGCGCGTCCTGCTCGTGCAGCAGCTGCAGACGGGCATCGCGGCCGAACATCGTTGGCACCAAAGGCCCCGCCAGGTACCGCGACAGCGTGGTGTCCATCGCCGGGCCGATCATGTTGGCCAACCGCAGGATGGTCACCGCGATGTCGGGCCGGCGCCGGCCCAGCCCCCGCACGTACCCCTCGATGTCGAGGCTGTCCTTGGCGAACCCCTCGCGGAAGGGGCGGCGACTGCTGCTGTCCTCGGTGAACATCACCGGATCGTGCGGGCTTGACCCGTATACCTCTGAGGTCGACTTGAGCACGACCCGCCGGACCGACGGCGCTTTCTGACAGGCGGCAAACAACTGCATCGCACCCATCACGTTGAGTTCCTTGAGCGCCGAGGTGCCACCGGAACGCGGCGCGTACGACGCGGCGGCGGCGTGCACCACGGTGTCGACGTCGCCGTTGCGAATGACCTTCGCGATGAAGGGGTTCCTGATATCGGCGCGGACGAAATCCGCCCGGCCCATGCGACGCAGCATATCCTTGCTGGGCGCGATCGCGTCCACCGCGATCACGCGGTTGATCAGCGGGTTCTGCACGAGACGAGCGGTCAGGTAGCCGCCCAGAAATCGGCAGGCACCGGTGACCAGCACCACTTTCGGGTAGTGCACCGTGTCACTTCCGGTGGTCCCCCCACCGTCGTGGCCGTTCGACGAATCCACCGTGACAGCCTAGCGACGACCGGGCGCAACGGTGTTACGGACGGGTGACCGCACGTGCCGGCAGAACTTACTTACCGAGTTTTCTGCGCTGCACCCGGGTGCGACGTAGCAGCTTGCGGTGCTTCTTCTTCGACATGCGCTTACGCCGCTTCTTGATTACTGAACCCATAAACTCCGCTATCTCACCGGCCGTCAGAGGCCACAAAAGGACCCCGCCACCTTACCGAACCGTGGGCCCGCAACACCAAACGGCAGAACGCCCGAGCTCACGGCGTCTCACCGAGCGGAAAAATGTGCAGAGGCAGACTCACATTTCCGCTGCGGATGCACAGGGCTGGGCGACGCCGGCGCGGCACGTGAGGTGGCGCACCGGTGACGGCCTAGCCGGCGTCGAAGTACGAGGTCTCCAGCATGTCGTGAACCGCCTTGGCGTGAACGCGGAACGAACGTCCGACCCGAACCGCGGGCAGCTCTCCGTTATGCACCAGCCGGTACACCGTCATCTTGGACACCCTCATCAGCGCCGCGACCTCCGCGACGGTGAGGAATTGTGTCCGGGACTGCGCCGCGTCGGCCGAACCGGCATCGCGTGCCGCTTTACCTGCAGAATCCCGTGCCGACGGCCCATTCGTAGACGTCATCGCTACCCAATCGTGTCAGGCCCACGCAATGCCAGCGGCTTCCCCTCCGTTGGCACCCACACAGGCATACAAGACGAGAATAGCGGGACTAGTGGGGTTACTGGTACTGGTGAGAGACAATCAGTCCAAATTTCTTGAATTATTCCGATGTAATTCTCAGCTGCTCAGAGCGGCTTTTGGCGGCTTGAACCGCCGCGTCGACGGCCGACCGGAAACCTTCCCGTTCAAGCGCGCGCAGCCCGGCCGCGGTTGTGCCGCCGGGCGAGGTGACGGACGCTCGCAGCTGTGCCGGCGAGGTGTCCACTCGCAGGCCGCTCGACTCGCCGTCGGCCGGCCGGCGCTCTTCGTCCATGCGCTCCAGCAGCATCGCCGCCGACCCGGCCATGGTCTGGGCCGCCAGATCAGTGGCCACCTGCCGGCTCAAGCCCACCGCGACGCCGGCGTCCACCAAGGCCTCGACCAACAGGAAGAAATATGCCGGACCCGAGCCCGACACGGCGGTCACCGCGTCGAGGTGCTGCTCGGGCACTGCAAGGACGCCACCCACCGCGTCGAACAGCGCGGAAACCTCCTCGAGCTGCCCAGGGGTGACGAACCGCCCCCTGGCCAGCGCCGTCACCCCGGCTCCGACCAGCGCCGCCGCGTTGGGCATCGCCCGCACCACCGGCGTTCCCGCCGGGAGCTTGGACTCGAAGTAGGTGAGGGTGACGCCCGCCGCCACCGTGACGAACACCTGCTCGGCGCTGTCGTGCTCAGCGCCTGCGGCCGCGCCCGCAAGGTCCTCGATCACCGCTTCGACGTCGGCCGGCTTGACCGCCACCACCACGAACGTCGCGGTCTCGGCGGCGTCCTTGACCGAGGTGACCACCAGCACGCCGTAGGTGTTCGACAGGTACTTGGCCCGGTCCGGCATCCGTTCGGCCACCACCAGGTCCTTGACCTGCCGCCCCGCCCGCAACAGGCCTGACAGCAGTGCCTCACCGATGCTTCCGCCGCCGATGATCGCGATTCTTGCCATGCCGGAAAGCATCGCAGAGGGTGCAATTCGACTACCGGGCAGGCACCATCGCGAGTTGCCGGGCCTGCACCACCAACCGGCCCAACCGGTCGACGACGATGTGGTCCTCGTCGAACCAGTCGTGCCCGATCTCGACGCAGGTGGCCACGATGCGTAGCCAACCATCGGCGGGCAGGGACCGGAGCAGGGCGGTGAGCTGAACTGTGGGGGCCCAACCGGTGCGGTCCACGGCAAACGTGACGGGCGCGGACAGGTCGCCGCACATGAGCGCGAACAATGCGTCAGGACTCACATCGCGCGGTCGCGCCCACATCTGCATCAGCGGCGGTCGCCCGTCCCCGGAAGGCTCCATCGTCGACAGGATGGGACGGATGTCACATCCGGCGCCCAGATGCACCATCCCGGCCAACCGGTGGCCCGGTCCGATCGGCGCCACATCGTCGGGTGGGTCGGGTGGCATCAGGTCCAGCACCGGATTCGCCGACAGCAGCGGCCGGCTCTCGCCCGGAAGGTGGTGCTCGGGTTCGCCCAATGTCACCACGGCGTGCACCGCGGTGCGCTCGCCCTGAACCAGCTCGACATCGGCCACGCTGATCCGGCGCCCGCGCTTGCGAATCGCCGTCACCAGGCGCACCGGGCCCGGATCGGGCGCCGCCAGGAAGTTGACCGACACCGCCACCGGGTGCTGGTTGTCCCCGCCGAACGCCGTGCGCGCCGCTTGGGCGCACAGCGCAACCATGACCCCGCCGTGCACCTTGGGGCCGATCGTCCAGTGGTCGTCGAGTGCGCCGTGAAAGACTCGGCGCGCCGGGTCATCCGAGTCGTCTTCGCGCAGCGCCATCGCCGCGGTGAACAACGCGCTCATGTCAGCGCAGTAGGTGGGTGCGGGCGAACTGCAACGACTCGACCAGCATGGCTTCGCGCTCCGCGGCCGATCGTGCACCCGAGGTGGACACTTCCAACACCACGTGGCCGGTGAAGTCGCTCCCGGCCAACATGTTGCATACCTCGGCCGTCGGTTGCGTGCCCCGGCCGGGCACCAGGTGCTCATCGGCGGGCAGACCGCTGCCGTCACACAGATGCAGATGGCTCAATCCCGAGCCCATCCGGCGCGCCATGTCCAGCGAGTCGGTGCCCGCGGTGGAGGTGTGCGACAGATCCAGCGTGTAGTGCGCGTGATTGCCGTCCAGTGGGTCGTAGGACGGCGCGAACGCCGAGATCGCCGGACCGGGACCGCCGCCCCGTCTGCGCATCCGCTCGCGACTCTGATCGCTACCGAAAAACCGGTCCGCGCGGAAAGGGAACATGTTCTCCACGGCCACCACGACGCTGCTGGATTCTTCGAGAGCCTTGATCTGCTCGCCGAATCCCTCGGCGTAGCGCCGTTGCCACCGGAAGGGTGGGTGCACAACGACGGTCTGAGCACCCAGCTGTTCGGCGGCGCGCACGCTGCGGTCCAATTTCACGATCGGGTTGGCGCCCCATACCCGCTGCGAGATCAGCAGACAGGGCGCGTGTACCGACAGCACCGGCACGCTGTACCGACGCGACAGCCGGCCGATGGCATCGATGTCCTGGCTGACCGATTCGCCCCACACCATCAACTCGACGCCGTCGTAGCCGAGCCTGGCCGCGTACTCGAACGCGGCCTCGGTCCGCAGGGGGTATACCGAGGCCGTGGACAAGCCAACTTTGATTGCTGGGCGCACTGTGTGTCCGGGACGCCTAACCCGTCTGCAACAAGGCCATCGGTCCGAGGGTGATCAGCGCTCCCACCGCGACCGCGATCAACGTGCTGGCGATGTCCTCGGTTTTGCGGACCACCCGGACACCGACCACCAGACCGAGGATCACCAATACCGACAGCACCAGCGCCACAATGGAGTTCCATCGCCATAGCTGGTCGAAGGCGATGAACAACCCGCCGCCGAACGCCACGGCCAGGATCGATTGCAGCACCGTCAGGGCGGCGCGGCCCAGTGCCGCCAGGGTGCCCCGCGAACCGCGGGGCGGTGCCGCCAGGGTGCCCCGCGAACCGCGGGGCCGCGCCTGCCGATCGGACTCGAGTTCGTCCTGGTCGGCCGCCGCCCGCTCGCCGCGCCGGCGTGCCACCTCATCGGCGATGGATTGCCCGCCGAACAGCGTGTGTTGCGAATCGTCGTCCGAGTCGGGCAGATAGGAGCGCACGTACGCCGAATCCTCGACCGCCGATTCCGCCTCACGCACCTCGCTGTCCAGGACGTCCACCGAGGCGTCGGTGTAGTGCCCCACCGGGTCCGGACTCATTTCGTCGGCCCCGGACTGCGGCTCGTCGACGACATCGTCGAGGTGACGCACGGGCCGTGGGTACTCGCTGCGCTCGGGACCCGTTCTGCGTCTGGTGATCGGATCTGATTTGGGCCAGCGCGGCTCCGGCTCCGACCAGTAGGCGGGGCTAGGCGTGGACGTCGGGGCCGCGTCGGCAGCCGGTTCGGCCGTCTGCTCGGAGACGGGCTCGGGCGCTGTGGCGGGCGCCGGCTCGGCGGCCGGGACCTCCCGGCGAGGCGGCGGCGGGGCCGGGGCCGGACGGTCTTCGCGGATGACGGGGATCTCGCCGGTCAGTTCGGCGACGGTGACCGAGTCGTCGCCGCGGCGCCGGCGGCGCCGGCGAGTGACCGCAGGGGCGCCGATGGTCCCGTTTCTGGCCAGCAGTTCGGCCACCGATATCTGCTTGGTGTCCTCGGAGTCTGCTTCGGTCATGGTTTGCTGCCTCTCGATCGGGTGGGCGCGTTCCGATCAACCAACTGACGTCCAGCATCGCGCACCGACGTCTCCACCAGTGCGGTTCCGTCGGCTTCGGAGTCGAGTTTGCGCAAGATGAGACCCTCCCGTAGCGCCCACGGGCAGATATCCACCTGTTCTAGCGACAACGCTCGCATGCTCGCCTCCGCCACCAGAGCACCCGCGACGATCTGCGGTGCCCGATCGGCGCTGACTCCTTCCAGTTCTGCCCGGTCAGCGGTCGTCATCCTAGAGATGAATGATATGAGTTGTCTGAGGCCGTTTGCTGTCAGCGTCCGTTTCACCCGGGGCCCGGCCGCCGACGGCGCGGCTCCGGTCAGCCGTGCCAGCGAGCGGAACGTCTTCGACGTTGCCACCGCGAGGTCAGGTACGCCGGCGTCCAGAACCGTCGCGCTCGTATCAGCCAGCTCGGCGTCCAGCCAGTCGCGCAGCATCGCCACTCGGCGCCGGCCGGGCGGATCCTCCGGCAACCATTCCCGGGTCAGCCGTCCCGCGCCCAACGGCAACGACAGGGCGACCTCCGGGTCCTCGTCCACGCCGCTGGACACCTCGAGTGAGCCGCCGCCGATGTCGAGGTTGACGATGCGCCCAGCACTCCAGCCGAACCAGCGGCGCACCGCCAGAAAGGTCAGCCGCGACTCGTCAACCCCGCGCAGGACCTGCAACTCGACGCCGGTTTCCTTGCGCACCCGGGCCAGCACGTCATCGGAATTCTCGGCGTCGCGGACCGCGGAGGTGGCAAACGCCATCAACTCGGCGCAGCCCGAGCTGACGCCGATCTTGGCAAATTCATCGATGGTGGAAACCAGCTTGTCGGCGCCGCGTTTGGTGATCCTGCCGGAACTGTCGGTGGCCTCGGCCAGACGCAGGGTGGCCTTGGTGGAACTCATCGGCGTCGGATGCCCACCGCGGTGTGCATCGACCACCAACAAGTGGACGGTGTTACTGCCCACGTCCAACACGCCCAATCGCACGGATTCAAACTAGCCGGGCTGACGCTGCGCTGGTATCGCGACCCGGTAGCGGCGACACCCGCCCACAGCCGTCCAACGGAGCCGGGGGCGGCCGAACTCGTGGACTAACGTTGCATGCGTGGCGAACTCGCGGCCCGGACAAGAGGTCGATCTGGATTTCACCCGCGAATGGGTGGAGTTCTACGACCCCGACAATTCCGAACATCTGATCGCGGCCGACATGACGTGGTTGCTGTCCCGATGGACCTGCGTGTTCGGCACCCCGGCGTGTCAGGGCACCGTGGCAGGCCGCCCGGACGACGGCTGCTGCTCGCACGGCGCGTTCCTGTCCGACGACGACGACCGCGCGCGGTTGGACGACGCGGTCAAGAAACTCACCGACGACGACTGGCAGTTCCGCGACAAGGGACTCGGCCGCAAAGGCTATCTGGAGCTCGACGAGAACGACGGCGAACCGCAGTACCGCACCCGCAAGCACAAGAACGCGTGTGTCTTCCTGAACCGGCCCGGATTTGCCGGCGGGGTCGGATGCGCGCTGCACAGCAAAGCCCTCAGGCTCGGGGTACCGCCGCTGACGATGAAACCCGACGTGTGCTGGCAGTTGCCGATCCGGCGCAGCCAGGAGTGGGTGACCCGGCCCGACGGCAGCGAGATTCTCAAGACCACCCTCACCGAGTATGACCGCCGTGGCTGGGGTTCCGGTGGCGCCGATCTGCATTGGTACTGCACCGGCGATCCCGCCGCCCATGTCGGCGCCCAGCAGGTGTGGGAGAGCCTCGCCGACGAGCTCACCGAGCTGCTCGGCGCTAAGGCGTACGCGGAGTTGGCCGCAATGTGCAAGCGCCGCAGTCAATTAGGACTCGTCGCCGTCCATCCGGCGATGCGCGCGGCGCAGTAGCCTAGCCGCCGTCCTGCACAAAGCCGGTGTAGGCGATAACCATCCGCAGCGCGCTGGCGTTCAGGTAGGCCTCGACGGCTCCGGCGGCCCGGGCCGGGTCGTGCGCGGCCACCGCCTCGGTGATGTCCTGCAGGTCGGCGATGACGGGTTCCGGGTCGTCGTAGGCGCGGGTGAGTTCGTGTTCGCGGCCTCCGAAGGCATGTTCGACCCAGCGGTACAGCAAACCCAGGGCACGATTTCGCGTGCTGTGTATCAGGACATGGAAGTAGGCGAGGTCGGCGGCTTGCCGCGCGGCGGCCGTGTCCGCCTGCCCGACCGCGGCCAGCGCAGCTGCCAAGGCGGCGGCATCCTCGCCGGTGCCGCGCTCGGCGGCCAGCCGGCCGATCACCGGGCCCAGTGCCGCCCGGATCTCCAGCAGCTCGACCAGGAACTCCGGGCCCAGCTTGCGCACCAGAGCCTCCACCACCGCCGGGTGGGTCAGGCCTTCGGGATCGCGCACCACGTTGCCGCTGCCCTGCCGGGTCTCGATCAGACCCATCTGCTGTAGCCGGGCCAGCCCCTGGCGCAATGAGGTCCGGTTGACGCCCAGCTGCTCGGCAAGCTCCCGCTCGGGCGGAAGCGTAGACCCCGGCGCGAAGACGCCGTCCAGGATGGCGTCGGCCAGGGAGGCCGCGATCTGTTCGTCGATGCGCTGGCGATCTGGCGGGGGTATTGGGATGGATTGGTTCATTGGCTCAACCAATAGTATGGTGGCCGATAGGACGGCACAACTCTGACGTGGCCCGCGGAGGTAACAACATGGACGACGAGACGCGTTCAGCGGCAATTCCGCGCTGGCGAGGTGCCCGGGGACGCCTGGAGGTTTGGTACGCCACGTTGTCGGATCCGGTGACGCGCGCCGGGGTGTGGCTGCACTGCGAGACGGTGGCGCCGACGGCCGACACCCCCTACGCCCACGGCTGGGCGACCTGGTTCCCGCCGCGGGACCCGCCTCGCACCGAACGCTTCGGACCCGAACCCGTCCAGCCCGCGACGGGCACAGCCTGGTTTCAGGCCGCCGGTGCCCGGGTGGAGCCCGAACACCTGAGCGGGCGTGCGGGAACACTGGCCTGGGACCTGTCCTGGAAGGACACCTCAGCGCCGCTGTGGACGTTTCCCCGCGTTGTATGGGAACGCGAGGTGCTACCCGGCGCCCAGGTGGTGCTCGCCCCGGCCGCCGAGTTCAGCGGTTCGTTGACCATCGACGGCGCCCATCAGCCCGTCGACGGGTGGCGCGGCAACGTCGCCCACATCTACGGCCATGGCAACGCCAAGCGCTGGGGATGGATCCACGCCGACCTCGGTGACGGCGACGTGCTGGAAGCCGTCACCGCCGTGTCGCACAAACCCGGGCTCAACCGGCTGGCCCCGCTGGCTTTCATTCGCTTCCGGATCGACGGAAAAGACTGGCCCGCAACCATTTTGCCGTCCCTGCGGATGCGGACCACACTTGATCTGCAGCACTGGCAGATGGAAGGGCGCATCGGCCGGCGGGACGTGCTGATCCGGGTCGATCAGCCCCCGGAGCGGTGCGTAAGCCTGCAATACACCGACCCCGATGGCCAGACGTGCGTGTGCACCAACACTGAGCAGGCCGACGTCCACATCGAGCTTGGCGACCGCCGGTGGTCGGTAAAAGGCACCGGCCATGCCGAAGTCGGCCTGCGCGGAGAGCAGGCCCCGCCCGTCAACGAAAGGATCCCGTCATGAGTTTTGCCCTCGACCCGCCGTTGCTGTTCGCGTCCGGGGTGCTCATCGAGCGACGGTTACCCCCGCAGCGCCGCGACGCCCTCGAAGCGGCGGTCCTCGGCATCTTTTTCGCCGGATCGTTCGGCCTCTACAACAACGTCCCCGGACTGGGTTTCCTGTGGCGTCCGTTCCGCGCACGTAACGGACGCGACTTCATGTGGAACAGCGGCGCTTTCAGCCTGAACACCGACCAGCTGGACTGGCCGGCGCACGCCGCGGCCGGAGGTATCTTCGCCACCTATCCGTTCTTCCTCAAACTCGGTCGAGCGCTCGGGCGACGGGCCGCCGCCGCGCGCTCATGAGCCGGCTGACCGATCGCGTCGGCCGCTCCTCCATAGCCTCGTTCGGCACCGCGCTGCTGCCGCAGAAGCACGGGGGACCGACGGCCACGGAGTTCGCCGACCGTGTGGACCGGTACCTGTCCCGGATGCCCGCCAGTTCACGGCTCGCAGTGCGAGCCGGGTTGCTCTCCCTGGCGGCGGCCAGCTACCTGACCACGGGCCGGTCACTGAACAGGCTTGACCCTGGGGAGCGCGAACAGTTACTGCACCGCATCGCGATGCTGAACGCCGAAGCGGGCGCGGCCGTCGAGGGCATGAAGGTGATCGGGTTGTTGGCCAACGGCGCCGATACCTATGCCGCCGAACTACTTTCGCGCGCCCAGGACGACCCGGTGGCGCGGCCGGATGCGGCCTTGGACGTCACCCGATCAGCCGACAGCCCGTCGGTGGTCACCGCCGACGTGGTGATCGTGGGTTCCGGCGCCGGCGGCGCGATGGCGGCCCGAACCCTGGCCCGCGCCGGTCTGACCACCGTCGTCCTCGAGGAGGGGCGGCGCTGGACGGTCGAGGAGTTTCGCAGCAGCCATCCGATCGACCGCTACGCCGGTCTCTACCGGGGCGCCGGGGCCACCGTCGCCCTGGGCCGCCCACCGGTGGTGCTGCCCATGGGCCGAGCGGTCGGTGGCACCACGGTCGTGAATTCGGGCACCTGTTTTCGCCCGCCGGAGGCCGTGCAGCGGCGCTGGCGCGACGAGTTCGGGCTGGCCTTGGCCGGCCCCGACCGGTTGCGCACCCACCTCGACGAGGTCGAGCGCACCCTGCAGGTCGCGCCGGTCCCGCTGAATGTGATGGGCCGCAACGGAAATCTGCTACTCGAAGCCGCCCGTTCGCTGGGCTGGCAGGCGGCGCCCATCCCGCGCAACGCACCGGGGTGCGACGGCTGTTGCCAGTGCGCGATCGGCTGCCCGCACAACGCCAAATTCGGGGTGCACCTCAATGCGCTGCCGCAGGCGTGCGCGGCCGGAGCGCGCATCATCTCCGAAGCGCGCGCGCAACGGGTGCTGGTCGAGAGCGGTCGGGCCTGCGGCGTGCGGGCCCGCCGGCCCGACGGCACCGCGATCGACGTCCTCGCCGACCGGGTCATCATCGCGGCCGGCGCAACCGAAACGCCGGTGCTGTTGCGGCGCAGTGGTATTGGCCGGCATCCGCGGCTCGGCCGCAACCTCGCTCTGCATCCGGCCGCGATCCTGGCCGGGCGCTTCGAGCAGGATGTGTACGCATGGCACGGCGTGTTGCAGAGCGCGGCCGTGCACGAATTTCACGAGTCCGACGGCGTGCTCATCGAGGCCACCTCAACGCCACCGGGGATGGGATCGATGGTATTCCCGGGCTACGGCGCCGAGCTGTTGGGCTGGCTGGACCGGGCGCCCCAGGTCGCCACCTTCGGTGCCATGGTTGCCGACCAGGGCGTCGGCTCGGTGCATTCGGTACGCGGCGATACGGTGGTGCGCTACGACATCGCACCCGGGGACGTCGCCAGGCTGCGGGTGGCATTGCACGCCATCGGACGGTTGCTGTTCGCCGCCGGTGCGGTCGAGGTGCTCGCCGGGCTGCCCGGTGCCACAACGGTGACATCCGCCGAACAGCTGCGCGACGTGCTGGCGCGCACCCACCCTCGCAGCCTGCACCTGGCAGCCTTTCATCCGACCGGGACCGCCGCCGCGGGTTCCGACGAGCGGGTCTGCCCGGTCGACGCGACCGGCCGGCTGCGCGGAGTGGACGGCGTGTGGGTGGCCGACGCCTCGATCTTGCCCAGCTGCCCGGAGGTCAATCCGCAGGTCTCGATCATGGCGATGGCACTCGCGGTGGCAGACGAGGTCATTGCGCACCCCGGTTAGGCGTCGGTCGTGTGAGTGACTGCGTCGGATCCTCGCGCCGTACACCCGTTCGAGCCGACGTCGCCGAGTTGGTGCTGACGCGCTCCCCCGATCCGCCCTATCGGCGGGGTCAGCCTTCCAGCTTGTAGCCCAACCCGCGCACCGTCACCAGGTGCACCGGATTGGCCGGATCGGCTTCGATCTTGGACCGCAACCGCTTGACGTGGACGTCGAGTGTCTTGGTGTCGCCGACGTAGTCCGCGCCCCAGACCCGATCGATCAGCTGACCCCGGGTGAGTACCCGCCCGCTGTTGCGCATCAGGTATTCCAGTAAGTCGAATTCCTTGAGCGGCAACGTGATTGCGTCGCCGTTGACCGAGACCACGTGTCGCTCGACGTCCATCCGGACCGGACCCGACTCGAGCACTCCGTCGCTGATCTCGGAATCGTCGTCGCCGCCACGGCGCAACACCGCACGGATGCGGGCGATCAACTCGCGCGCCGAATATGGCTTGGTCACGTAGTCGTCGGCGCCCAATTCCAGGCCGACCACCTTGTCGATCTCGCTGTCGCGCGCGGTGACCATGATCACCGGCACGCTGGAGCGGGCACGCAACTGCTTGCACACGTCGGTTCCCGACATCCCGGGCAACATCAGGTCGAGCAGCACGATGTCGGCGCCGGCACGGTCGAACTCTGCCAGCGCCGAGGGACCGTCAGTTACGACCGTGGCCTCGAAGCCTTCCTTGCGCAGCAGGAATGCCAGCGGATCGGCCAACGACTCCTCGTCTTCCACAATCAGCACGGTTGTCATCTGCGTGACTCCTCCTCATCGCAAAGCACTGCATCGTCGTTCACGCGTGTCACAGACTCAGCTCTTCCTCTCGTTGTGACCCGGACCGGATATCGCGGCCCAGCAATTGCACAGGTTCGTCGGCGACGTCCGGCGGCGGTGCGGCCGAGCCGAACGCCGGGATGGACAACGTGAACGTCGACCCGGTGCCCGGCTTGCTCCACACGCCGATGCTGCCGCCGTGGTTGGCGGCCACGTGCTTCACGATGGCCAGTCCCAGACCGCTGCCGCCGGTGGCGCGCGAGCGCGCCTTGTCGCCGCGGAAGAAACGCTCGAAGACCCGCTCCTGGTCTTCCAGCGCGATTCCGATGCCGCGGTCGGTGACCGCTATCTCGATGTTGTCACCCCTGCGGCGCCGGCTGATCGACACCAGCGATCCGCGCGGCGAGTAGGCGATCGCATTGGAGACGAGGTTGGCCAGCGCGGTCACCAGCAGCGTCTGGTCGCCCAGCACCTGCAGCCCGCTGGGGGCATCGGTGCGGATGTCGATAGCCGCGTTCTCGGCCGCCACCCGGTGGCGCGAGATCGCCTCCGACACGACGGTGTCGACGTCAACGGCGGTCACGTTGGACAACCGCTCGGCGCCCTGCAAGCGGGAAAGCTCGATCAACTCGGCAACCATGTCGCCCAATCGGTTGGCCTCGATCAGCACCTTTTCGGCGAAGCGGCGGACCGTCTCGGTGTCATCGGCGGACGCCAGCAGGGCCTCGGCGAGCAGGGTCATCGCGCCGACCGGGGTCTTGAGTTCGTGGCTGACGTTGGCCACGAAATCACGCCTCGTCGCCTCCATACGTGCGTAGTCAGACTGGTCATGCACGAAAACCACGGCGAACCGCCGGTCTTCGTCGCTCAGTAACCGAGCATGCCCGTGTACCGACAATCCGGACCTGCCGCCGGGCCGTTTGACCGGCGCCAGGTCGAATTCGACGTCCTCGCCGCTCAACGCGCGCTGGGCGGCCGTCCACGCGGCATCGTCCAGCTGCCGATCGCGAACCAGACCGAGTTCTCTGGCGCGCTCGTTGAGGTAGACGACGTCGCGATGGGTATCCACGACAGCTGCGCCCAGCGGCATCAAGGCCACAATTCGTTGCAGCATCTGCGCGACGGTGATACCGGTCCACTCGGTGGTCGCTCGCCGTCGCCCCTGCCCGGCCCGCCCCGACAGCCGCAGTCCGGCCGCCACACCTACGGCCAGTGCCAGCCCGGACAAGACCCCGGCCAGCAACAGTGCCGAGAACACAGTCACACCCAAAATCCTACAAATCGGGTGAACGCTGCCCTAGCGGAGCGAGGCCAAAATCGGACAAGTCACACGCTTCGCCATACATATTCTGCTCGCGTTAACTCGATGTTCAGCAAAACGCCCTTTCCCGGAATGAGTTCGCTCGTGAATCAGGGTTTCGCCGCGCCCTGGCTGGCTACGGCTGCGGCACCGGCGGCGGCGGCCTCGGGATCCAGGTAAGTGCCGCCCGCCACCACCGGGCGCAGGTCAGCGTCCAGGTCGTAGCGCAGCGGAATGCCGGTCGGGATGTTCAGGCCGACGACGTCGTCGTCGGACATCCGGTCCAGGTACTTGACCAATGCGCGCAGGGAGTTCCCGTGCGCGACGATCAGTACCGTCTTGCCGGTCATGAGGTCGGGAACGATGACGTCGGTGTAGTAAGGCAGGAACCGCGCCACCACGTCAGCCAGGCATTCGGTGAGCGGCCCGCCGCCGATGTTCGCATATCGCGGATCGGCATCCTGGCTGAACTTGCCGCCCTTCTCGATGGGCGGCGGCGGCGTGTCGTAGCTGCGCCGCCAGGCCATGAACTGCTCTTCGCCGTACCGCTCCTTGGTCTCCGCCTTGTCCAGACCCTGCAGCGCCCCGTAGTGCCGTTCGTTGAGCCGCCAACTGCGGTGCACCGGAAGCCACAACCGGTCGGCGGCGTCCAGCGCCAAGTGCGCGGTGCTGATGGCACGGCGCAGCAACGACGTGTAGAGGACGTCCGGCAGCAGACTTTGCTCGGCCAAGAGCTCACCGCCGCGCACCGCCTCGGCACGGCCCTTGTCGGTCAGCCCGACGTCCACCCAGCCGGTGAAGAGATTGAGAGCATTCCATTCGCTCTCGCCATGACGCAATAACACCAGCGTGGCAGTGTCTCCCATGCGGGAAGTCTCTCACGGAGCGTGGTCAGCGTCGCCGTCTACGTCGTCTTTGCTCGACTCCCCCCACGAGCGGGAGGTGACCCATCTCATCGCGCTTCGCGCTCCCCATCGTCGTCTTCGTCATCGATCAGATGCGCGAACGCCTGCAAATTCTTCAACGACTCGCCGCGGGACACCCGCCACTCCCATTCCTTTTGAATGGACGACCGGAAACCCAACTCGAGCAATTTGTTGAAGTCCGAATCCACCGCCTCGAGCACCTGCCCCAACACGCGGTCGATCTCCGCCGGGTCGACCGAGGCCAGCGACATCCGCCCGACAAGGTAGATGTCACCGACCTTGTCCAGGGTGTAGGCGACCCCGTACAGGCGGCGGTTGCGCTTGAGCAGGAATCGGTACACGCCTTCGTGGTTCTCGTCGGGCTTGCGGCACACGAACGCCTCGACTCGCACGGAATGCTCACCGATGCTCAGGATGGTGTTGGTCTTGAGCCTGCGCTCGCCGGGCAACTCCACGACTATTCCCGGCAGGCCGCCGCGGGCTCCGGCGTGCTTCGCATACTTCAGGTCGCTGGCCTGCAGCGTCTCCTCGATCACCTGCTGCACATTCGGGCTCACGCCCCCACCCCCCGACGGGCGGACCAGCGCCTGGGCTTGCGCTTGGCGACGAGGTCGCGCACCCGGCGCTGACGCCCCGCACTGAACTCGCCGATCGCACGCCGGTAGCTGGCCAGCAGCGCGTCGGTGGTGTTATCCCAGGAGAACCTGGCGGCGTGCTTGGCCGCGGCCCGGCTCATCGCCCAGCCCTGCGGTCCGGCGTTGACCCGCAGCAGGTGGTCGATGGCGTCGGCCCACCGCCCCACCTCATGTCCCGAAACCAGCGTGCCGGTGATGCCGTCACGCACCGCCACCGGCAGCCCACCCACCGCAGCCGCCACCACCGGCGTACCGCAGGCCTGCGCCTCCACCGCGACCAGCCCGAACGACTCCGAATAACTCGGCACCGCTACCAGGTCAGCGGCGTGGAACAACGCGGCCAGATCCGTGCGGGATTGCGGCGGCAGAAAGGTCACGCGCGACGCGATGCCCAGTTCGTCGGCCAGGCGCGCCAAACCGTCCGGAGATGCCAGCCCACTACCGGAAGGTCCGCCGGCAACGATGATGCGCACACGGGGCAGCCTGGCCGCGGCACGCAGCACGATGTCCGGCGCCTTCAGCGGCTGGATTCGCCCGACGAAGGCCACCACCGGCTCATCGAGAGCCAGCCCGAGCGCGGCCCGGGCCGCCGTGCGGTCGCCCGGCCGGAACACCTCCAGATCGACACCGGGGTGCACCACGTCGATCCGCGCGGGATCCGCATGGTGCAACGAGATCAATTGCCGGGCTTCATCATCGGTGTTGACGATGAGCCGATCCGCCTCATCGACGACCTGCTGCTCACCGACCGTGCGCAACGGCGGCTCGGCCGTATCGCCCTGGGCCAGTGCCGCATTCTTCACCGCGGCCAAGGTGTGGGCCGTGTGCACCAACGGCACCGCCCAACGGTCACGGGCCAGCCAGCCGACCTGACCCGACAGCCAGTAGTGCGAGTGCACGATGTCGTAGTAGCCCGGCTCGTGTGCGGCTTCGGCGCGCAGCACGCCCGCGGCGAAGGCGCACAGCTGGGTCGGCAGGTCGTATTTGTCCAGCCCCTCGAACGGCCCGGCGACGACGTTGCGGACCAGCACACCGGGCGCGGCGCGCACCACCGGCGGGTCGGCGGATGCGGTGGCCCGGGTGAAGATCTCTACCTCGATGCCACGCTTGGCCAGGTGTAGCGCGCTCTGCAGCACATAGACATTCATCCCGCCGGCGTCACCGGTGCCCGGTTGCGCCAGCGGCGAAGTGTGCACCGCGAGCAGGGCTACCCGTCGTGGCTCGTCGTCGTACCGCACACTGTCATCTTTACAGGACGCGTCGCGGCTCAAACCCGGGCGCATGCCTTGCGCAGTCCAGAAACGCTACTTGGCGATGGCATCGGGCTCGGTGTCGGCCAGACGGCGGCTCAGGGCAGCGGATCGGCGCATCGCCCCCAACGGGTCGGCGTAGAGCCCGTCCAAAGACACGATGCCCGCACCCGCCTCCTGCACGCGGTTACCGAAGGCGGTGACGCGGATATCGCGCGGCGCCAGCACGGAGCGCTCAGCGAACGCGGTCTCCACATCCGCCATCCCCTCCGGATACTCGGTGAACGCCTGGCCGCCGACCACAACTTCGTCGGGGTTGAGCATGTCGCGCAGCAGAGCGACCGCCCCTCCGAGCACCCGGGCCCGTTCCGACAGCAGGTCCCTGGCCTGCTGGTTGCCGCCTCGCGCCACTCGGACCAGCTCGGTCATCCCCGTCGTTGACGCTCCGGTGCGGTTCACCGTGGCCACACCCGGCAGGATCCGCAGCCGACGGGCTGCCGCCAGCACCGCCTCGTCGCTGACGGTGGATTCCAGCTGCCCCGAGCCGCTGAGCAACTCCGATTGGACCGGCAACGGCGCAATGGTGCCCGGACCACTGGCCGGGCAGTGCACCCGCCCCCCGATCACCAGCGCATAACCCACGGTCTCGCGTGCGTAGACGTACAAGCTGGTCGACGTGCCCGGAGCGAACCGCCGCATGCCCAGCAGCAGTTCGGCCCCGGCCATGGCATCCACGTGCGAGGCCACCGAGACCGGCAGTCCCAGCGCGTCGGCCAGCACCGGCCCGACGGGCGCCTGCCGCCAGCCCAGCCGCGGGTGGTCGACCAGGCCCGTCGTGCTGTCGACGGTGCCACCGATCGCCACGCCGACCCACAGCGCCTGGCGCCGGTGCCAGCGCCGCAGGTAACGCCCGGCACTGTGAGCCAGCGAGGTCAGCGCGGGGCCCGCGGCGTTGAGTGGCGTGGGGGTTTCGACCGTGTCGAGAGTGCGGCCGAACAGATCGGTGGCCACGATGCTGGTGGTGCGTGCGCCGACGTGGATGCCGAGTGTGACGAACGGCTCGTGGTTGACCTCGACGGGTACCCGCGGGCGTCCGATCGCGCCGGACACGGCCAGATCGGCACGTTCCCGCAGCAGTCCGGCATCCAGCAGTGCGATCACCTGACGGTTCACGGTGGCGATGCTCAGCGAGGTGACGGTGGCGATGACGTCGCGGCCGACGGGCCCGCGCAACCGCACCGCGCGGAACACCGATGCGGACGCGGAATCGGACAGGTGCAACGCCGGAGGCACAATCTGACGGTAAGCCCGCAGTTGCCCCTGGTGCCCGGCGCGGCTGTGCGATTGGTGGGCAAGAGTAGTCGAATGCACTGGCAGTCCTTGGTCGAGTTCCGATGGCCGGGTCCCTGGCCACACCCGCGACTTGCGTCAGTTCAGGCGCGGCAAAGTGCGCGACAACAACACGCGCCCGCGTAATGACACGCGGTCGTCATGCGGAACATGGCACTGCAGTACACACAGGAAATTTAGCACGTCAACTAGAGTTGTCCCGATGAGTTCCCCCGACCCGCAGAAACCAGTCGCGGTAGTGACCGGCGCCAGTTCCGGGATCGGCGAGGCGACCGCGAAAGTCCTTGCTGCGCAAGGTTTTCACGTCGTCGCCGTGGCACGACGAGCCGAACGGATCCAGGCGCTGGCCGCCGGCATCGGCGGCAGCGGGGTTGTGGTCGACGTCACAAAAGACGAGGACGTGGCCGCGCTGGCCGACTCGCTGGACCGGGTCGACGTGCTGGTCAACAACGCCGGCGGCGCGAAAGGACTGGCGCCGGTGGCCGAGGCCGACATGGAGCACTGGCGCTGGATGTGGGAGACCAACGTGCTGGGCACCTTGCGGATGACCCGCGCCCTGCTGCCCAAGCTGATCGAGTCCGGCGACGGACTGATTGTCACCGTGACTTCTATTGCGGCCCTTGAGATTTATGACGGCGGGGCGGGTTACACGGCGGCCAAGCACGCCCAGGGCGCGCTGCACCGCACGCTGCGCGGCGAGCTGCTGGGCAAGCCCGTGCGCCTCACCGAAATCGCCCCGGGCGCCGTCGAGACCGAATTCTCGTTGGTACGTTTCGATGGCGATGAGGACCGCGCGGACGCGGTCTACTCCGGTATGACACCGCTGGTGGCCGCCGACGTCGCCGAGGTGATCGGGTTCGTGGCATCGCGACCCGCACACGTCGATCTGGACCAGATCATCATCCGGCCACGTGATCAGGCTTCAGCGACGCGGAGGTTCAACCACCTGGCCCAGAACTAGGCCCAGTGGTGGTGGTCGTCGTCGGCGTGCCCGACAAGCTGGGTGCCGTCGACGGGGTAGCCGGCGCCGTGACGGGGATCTGGGTGCCCGGCGGGCGTCCGGATGCCGCCGGCAGAGCCGACATCGACACCCAGGTGTCCCAGTCCACGGCCCAGTCCCAGATATCGCCGTCGGAGTAGGAGAGCTGGATCGAGCTGCCGGTCACCTCGACCGGGTCGCCGTACATCGCCGTCGGGAAATACTCCGCGGCATCGGCAGTCGACAGATTGATGCAGCCGTTGGTGACGTTGCTGTTGCCCTGGGCGCCGGCACTCGACGGGTTGGCGTGGATGAACTCCCCGTTGTTGGAGATTCGCACCGCCCAGCGTTCGTGCACATTGCTGTAGCCAGCCGCCGGGTTGGACATGTAGAAGTCGGCGTACTTCTCGGTGACCACGTGGATCCCGTTGCGGGTGACATTGCGGGCCTTGTCGGCCTCGCCGTAGCTGCAGGGGAAGTCCATGATCACGCCGGCGTCGGTGACCACCTGGATACGGTGCGAGGACACCTCAGCCTTGACGATCTGCCGCCGCCCGATCTGGATGTTCAACGACATGTCCTGCAGGCCGTAGGCACCGTCACCGAATGGCAAGCCGTAGAACTTGGCGTCGACGCTGACGGTGGTGCCGGCCGGGTAGTACTCCTTGGGCCGGTAGTGGATGCGTGCGCCCTGTGCCTCGTCGGGCAACCACGCCCAGCTGCCCTCGACCGGCGGGTTCGTCTTGATGGTCAGCGCCCGCTCGACGGCGGCCTTGTCGCTGATCGGGGAATCGAACTGGATGATGATCGGCGCCGCGATCCCCACGGTCTGGCCGTCGGACAGCTGGAATCCACCGTCGACCTTCTTCTTCGGCGTCACGGTGATGAACTTGCCCGCCACCGGCACGCTCTTGCCGTCATGCCCCACGGCGGACCCGCTCCACGTGTAGGTCGTGTCGTAGCCCAGCGGCTCGGTGGTCATGAAGACGGTGCGGTCCTGATTGAAGGTGCCCGCGACGGGCTTGCCGGCCGAATTCATCAGCGCAACCCGCTGAAACCAACCGTCGGTGACCGAGACGCTGATCGGCGCGATCGGCACCACGTCTTCGGTGGCGTTGGCCGGCTGGTACGTCAGATGCGGGGCCGCGGGCGGCTTCTTCTCCGATTGCGGGGTGATCTTGCCACCGGCACAGGCGGCCAGGACGCTCGGCGCGAACACCCCAAGGCCGAGGGCCGCCAAAGCCGCGCGCCGGGTGATCGGCCCCTGGCTCGAGGGCGTGGTGTAGGGGGTCACAACCGTTAAAGATACCGGGCGAAATGGCCTGGCTCCCACTGCCAAGACGGACGACGGAGCGCCTCGCGCACGAAATCAGCAGCTAGAAGTCGCATCCGACCAGGACAGGCTCGGGCTTCAGTGTGATACCAAACACGTCACGAACCCCGTCTCGGATGGTGCGCGCCAGTATCATCACGTCCTCCGCCCTGGCGCCGCCGCGGTTGGTCAGGGCCAGTGCGTGCTTGGTGGACAAACGGCACGGCGCGTTCTCATCCGGGTAGCCCTTGGCGAAACCGGCATGTTCCACCAGCCAGCCGGCGGCCAACTTGACGCCCTCGGGCGCCGGGTAGTTCGGCACCGGCCCGCCGGCCGCAGCGGCCAGCCGCTCATAGTCCTGCGGTGCGACCACCGGATTGGTGAAGAACGAACCGACACTCCAGGTGTCGTGGTCTGCCTCGTCGAGCACCATCCCCTTGCGGGCCCGCAGTGCCAACACCGCCGCACGGACGGCCTGCGGGTCACCGCGCTCACCGGGGGCCACCTCGAGCGCCGCGGTCAGCTCCGCATAGCGCAACGGCGCGCTGCGGCCGGAGGCATCCAGCGCGAACTCCACTTCTACGACGACGGCGGGCAGATGGAGCCCGTCGGCCCGCTTGAGCACGCTGGTGCGATAGCCGAAGCCCAGCTCCTGCGCGGGCACCCAGCGCACCTCGCCGGTGCGCCGATCCAGCAGCCTGAGCCGGGTGATGGTGTCGGATACCTCCACGCCGTACGCGCCGACGTTCTGCACGGGAGTGGCCCCGGCAGATCCGGGGATTCCCGACAGGCACTCCAGTCCGCCCAGGCCGTGTTGGATGGACCGCACCACCACGTCGTCCCACACCGCGCCCGCCTCGGCGCGCACCAGGTTGTCCTCGATGACGATGCCGGCGTTGGCCAACCGCACTACCGTCAGGTCGGAAAGCCCATCGCCGATCACCAGATTGGACCCGCCAGCAAACACCAAAACTGAGTCGCCGGCGATGCTGTGAGGCTCGGCGTCGAGCGCCCGCAATACCGCGATCACCTGATCGCTGCTCTCGCAGGTGATTACGCGTCGCGCCACCGGACCTACCCGAAGCGTCGTCAACGGCGCCAGGGGCACACACTCGGCGACACGCGCCCCGGCAAAGAGCGAACCGCTCTCGCTCTGCTCCATGGCCCGTAACGGTAGCGTTTCCTGTCATGCCGCGTTCAATCGACATGTCGGCCGACTACGACAGCACCGTAAGCGAGGTTCATCAGGCCTTTTACGATCTCGGGTACTGGCAGGGCCGGCTGGCGGAAACGCCGGTCGACGTGGCCTGCCTCGAGTCGATGCGGGTCGGCGGTGAATCCGGGAATGACGGGACCATCCACGTCGTCACGTCGCAGACCATGCTCAGCCATAACCTGCCCGCCCTGGTCACGCAGCTGCACCGAGGCGATCTGTGCGTCCGGCGCGAGGAGATCTGGGGGCCGATCAGGGAGGGGATCGCGACCGCGTCCATCGCGGGATCGATCGTGGGAGCACCGGTGTACCTGCGCGGCACGGCCATACTGGAACCGCTGTGCGAATCGGGGGGAGCACGGATGTCGGCGCGGATCACCATCCAGGTGCGAGTTCCGTTCATCGGCGGGAAGTTGGAGCGGATGATCGGCAACGAGCTGGGCGAGCTGGTCGCCGTGGAACAGCGCTTCACCACGTCGTGGATCAGGTCACTCAACGGCTCCTAAGCTGGCGCTCATGCGAATCGCACTGGCGCAGATCCTCAGTGGCACCGATCCGGCCGCCAATCTGCAGCTGGTGGCCGACTACACCCACCGCGCCGCGCACGCGGGCGCCGGTCTGGTGGTGTTCCCGGAAGCAACCATGTGCCGCTTCGGGGTCCCGTTGGAACCGGTCGCCGAGCCACTCGACGGCCAGTGGGCGACCGGTGTCCGTCGAATAGCGGCGGCGGCGGGCATCACCGTCGTCGCAGGCATGTTCTGCCCCAGCGGTGACGGCCGGGTGACCAACACCCTCATCGCAGCCGGTCCCGGCACACCCAACGATCCCGACGCCCACTACGACAAGATTCACCTCTACGACGCGTTCGGCTTCACCGAGTCACGCACCGTGGCAGCCGGGCATCATCCGGTGGTGATCGAGGTCGACGACGTCCGCGTCGGTTTGACCGTCTGCTATGACATCCGCTTCCCGGCGCTCTACACCGAGTTGGCCGACCGCGGCGCCCAACTGATCGTGGTGTGCGCGTCCTGGGGTTCCGGGCCCGGCAAACTCGCGCAGTGGACGCTCCTGGCCCGGGCACGGGCACTGGATTCGACCAGCTTCGTCGCGGCCGTCGGTCAGGCCGACCCCGGCGGCACCCTGAGCCGTTCCGGCGCGCCGACCGGTGTCGGCGGCAGCCTGGTGGCCTCCCCGTTCGGCGAGGTGGTGGTGTGCGCCGACGAACAGCCGCAACTGCTGACCGCCGACCTCGACCTCGACCTGGTGTCCCGGGCCAGAAATAGCATCGCGGTGCTGCGCAACCGCTCACGCTTCATTCAGATCGATAGGGCAGAATCGCGGGGGTGACGACTCCGCAGGGACCACGCAACGAAGGCCCGTCAGGTTGGGCGCGGCCGGGCGATCAGGGACCGCTCGGCAGACCTCCGGCTCCCGCGGATCCCTCCACCGGGCGGCTCCATCCCGGTGACCCCCCCGGCGGACTCGGACAGCAGCCACCGCCCGCTCCGCCCCCGCCACAGACTGATCACCTCGCCGCCGCCAACGCCGATACCCGGCGCATCCCGCAGGGCCCGCCGCCGACCCCGGGTGCCGACCGCACCACCCCGATCGCGCAGCCGACGGAGCCGCCCGCGGAGGTCAAGAAGAAGAAGCGCTCGCGGCGTGACCCGCTGGCGATCGTGCTGGTCTTGATCATCGTGTTTTCGCTGGTGGTCGCGGGGCTGATCGGCGCCGAACTGTACGTCCGTCACAAAGCCAACGACAAGGTTGCGGCCGCGACGGCGTGTGTGGTCAAAGACCAGGCCACCGCCTCATTCGGCGTGACTCCGCTGGTGCTGTGGCAGGTGGCCACCGACCATTACACCAACATCTCGATCGAGACGGCGGGCAACCAGATCCGCGACGCCAAAGGCATGAAGCTCAAGCTCAACATTCAGGACGTCAAGATCAAGCACACGGCCGATTCCAAGGGGACGATCGGCGCGCTGGACGCCACCATCACCTGGACGGCACAGGGCATCAAGGAGTCGGTGCAGAACGCAATTCCGATACTCGGGGAGTTCGTCACCAGCAGCGTGACCACTCACCCCAAGGACGGCACGGTCGAGTTGAAGGGCATGCTCAACGACATCGTCGCAAAGCCGGTGATAGTCGGTGGTGGCATCGAGTTGCAGATCGTCAGTTTCAACACGCTGGGCTTCTCGCTGCCCAAGGAGTCCGTGCAGTCGACCCTCAACGAATACACCAACAGCCTGACCAAGAACTACCCCTTGGGCGTTCGGGCGGACAGCGTCGAGGTCACCGACAACGGCGTGGTGGCCCGCTTCTCCACCCGTAACGCCACCATTCCGACCGGGAACACCGACCCCTGCCTGGCCGATCTGTGAGCTAACCCAGCCCGTCGAGCACGGCCCTGGTGCCCGACAGGCCCAGCCGGGTAGCGCCGGCGCGCAGAATGGCGAGCGCGTCGGCAGCGGTGCGGATGCCGCCGCTGGCCTTGACGCCCAACCGTCCGCCCACGGTCGCGGCCATCACCTCGACGGCGCGCACAGATGCGCCGCCGGCGGGATGAAAGCCGGTCGATGTCTTGACGAAGTCGGCGCCGGCGTCTTGAGCCGCGCGGCAGGCGCCGGTCAGGGTGTGCTCGCCGGCCAGACTCAGCAGCACCGCCGATTCAACGATCACCTTCAGCACCGCACCGGCCGCCGCAGCCCGCACCGCTGTGATGTCGGACCGCACGGCGTCGAAATCGCCGGCCAGGGCGGCGCCGATGTCGATGACCATGTCGACTTCGCCGGCACCGGCGGCGACCGCCGCGGCCGCCTCCTGCGCCTTGAACTCCGGCAGGTGCTTTCCTGACGGAAAACCGGCGACCGACGCCACGCGGACCCCGCCGGCTGCGACGGCCAACGGCACCATCGAGGGCGAGACGCAGACGGCATAAACACCGAGCTCCGCGCCCTCGGCAACCAGCTCCGCGACGTCGGCCGGGGTGGCCTCCGGTTTGAGCAGCGTGTGATCGACCAGGGCGGCCAGCTGCTGACGGGTGGGTTGCCGGGCCATCAGAAGGGTTCTTCCGCGGCGCCGGGATTGCACCGCTCGGCCAGCATCTCGGCGTCGTCGACGACCGGGCGCCACGGCTCGAGGTTCCAGCTGGTCTTGCCCGGTTGCGCGATTTCGGCGAGCTGCCAGTGGCAGTCGAACTGGGCGCGCATGCCGGCGGTGTCGGCGTCGGGTGACCGGGCGAGCACCTCGGACCAGGCCTCGTCAGCAGCTTGGCGCGAGCCCTCGGCGGTGCCCGGTGTCCGGGCCGCGGCGCGCCCCGACGAAGTCGGGAATACGCGTAGACCGGACAACCCGCCCCAGTAGACCCATTCGGTGTGGTCGACGTACGGCGGTGCCGGGCCGACCGCGGGGTCGGCAACCGCGGGAACGGCAAACAGCAGCGAAACCAGCGCCGTCGCCGGCGCGGACAGCAGGACCTTCATCCGTCAGCGCGACTTGCCCTGCACCTCGAGAAGCTTCGGCCGCACATCGACCAGATACACACCCGTCGCGACCGCGGCCAACGCGACCGCCATTACGCCGAAGATGCCGTACAGGACGGTGATCAGCGCGATCGCACCGCCGAGGATCACCAACCACACCGGCTTTGACTGCTTGTCGGCGGCGGTGTAAGCGTCGGACCGCTGTAGCGCGGCGTGCACAAACGCGTACACAGTTGCCACCGCGACAGCGACCCACAGAACGAACATGACGGTACCTACGGCTTGCACGCCATAAGACTATGCGGGCCGCCGCGAAAACGTCGACTCCAAGTCGCCGATACCTCGGCGACTTGGAGTCGAGTGGTACTGCTTGATCCGGTGTCCGGACTTACTTCTGGGTGACCTTCTTGGCCGCAGCCTTCTTGGCCGGAGCCTTCTTGGCCGGCGCGGCCTTCTTGGACGGAGCGGCTTTCTTGGCCGGAGCCTCCGCCTTCTTGGCCGGAGCCTCCGCCTTCTTCGGCAGCTCGATGCCGACCAGCTTCGCGGCACGCTCACCGACGGCGCGGGTCTGGGTCGCAACGGTGCCGAGCGCCTCCTGGGTCAGCTCCACGGCCTGGTCGACGTAACCCTCGGCACGCGCGGACGCGTCCTCGAAAGCCGACTGGCTACGCAGCCGCTCCAGAGCGGCCTCGCCGCGCTCGACCAACTCGTTGTAGCGGCTGGTGGCGGCCTCGACGTAACCCTCGGCGGCCTTGCGCAGCTCCTCGGCGGTGAACTTCTCGCGCAGCTCGGTGAGCTGCTCGGGCAGGTCTTCCTGCAGCTTGCTCAGGCGCGCGCGGCTCTCCTCGACGCGGCTGCGGGTGTCGGTACGGGTTTCCTCGGCCCGCTCGCGCAGGGTGGTGCGAGTCTCCTCCGCCCGCTCGCGCAGCGTGGTGCGGGTCTCCTCGGCCCGCTCGCGCAGGGTGGCGATGAGGTCGTTGACCGTGGCCAGAGCCAGGTCCGCCGCACCCAGCGCAGCAAGCAACGGCGCTTTCAGTTCCTCGATGTTCGTGTTCTCAGCCATGACGTTTCCTTTCTTGAATTTCGATATCGGGGTTATTCCTAATTGGTCGGAAAGTGGCGCAAGTTCGGCTCCTAAGCGTAGGAAATGTCAAGACCCGCGGATTGACATTGGCGCGCGACTCGCGGAAAACCTCCTGGTGATCGGGTCGGATGTGGTCGTATATCAGAGCTGTGACAGCGCCCGGGACCGATGACTGCCGTGTTGTTTCGTTACCCGGACGTCCGGTGATCTACAAATGTCCTGTCAGATGAGTCACCGTCAGTCGTCGTTGTCGGATTCGTTCGGACACTCCTCACGGTTAGCCTCGTTCTGCTGGGTGAAGGACGCGTAAATATCCAACAGCACCTGCTTCTGACGCTCGGTGATGGCGGTGTCGGTGACGATGGCGTCGCGCACCTGACTTGCCTCGCCGGGTTCCAGAATCCCGGCGCGCACATAGAGAACTTCGGCGGAAACCCGAAGTGCCTTGGCGATCTGGGCCAGGACGTCGGCCGACGGCTTGCGCAGTCCTCTTTCGACCTGACTCAGGTAGGGGTTGCTGACGCCCGACCGCTCGGCAAGCTGCCGCATCGAAACTTGCGCGGTCTCGCGCTGCGACCTGATGAAGCTGCCGATGTCAGAAGCTTTCGAGGACACCGCGGCCACCTTGGTGCCCAGCTTGTCCTCCGGCGGCATTGATCACTCCCTGCGTTCCGATCTGGTTTGCTGTCGCCCACCAGGGTACGGAGCAGTGCTTGCTATTGCAAGCAGTCGGTTAGCGCTCTTCAGAAGAGCACCTGGGCGACGGCGTAGATGACCAGACCGGCCAGGGCACCCACCACAGTGCCGTTGATACGGATAAATTGCAGGTCACGGCCCACATGCAGCTCGATCCGACGGCTGGCCTCCTGGGCATCCCAGCGCTCGATCGTCTCGGTGATGATCGCTGTGATCTCTACCCCATACTGCGAAACCAGATGCTGAGCGGCCCGCACCATCCACCCGTCCACCTTGTCGCGGAGGTCGGCATCGTCGCGCAGCGACGCCCCGATCCGGGTCACCGTGTCGGCAATCCGGGTGCGCAACGTACTCGACGGGTCGTCTACGCCCTCGAGTACCAGCCGCTTGAGTGTCGTCCAAGCCGTCGCGGCGGCTTTGGCGACCTCGTCGCGCGCCATCAGTTGCTCTTTCACCGCGTCGGCGCGGGCGATGGTGTCCGGATCGTTCTGCAGGTCATCGGCGAATTCGAACAGGAAACCGGTCGCCGAACGACGCAGTTCGTGGTCGGGGTTGCGACGCACCTTGTCGGTGAAGTCCATCAACTCCCGATGAATGCGGTCGCCGACGAGATGGTCGACGAAGCGTGGTGACCAGGTTGGCGAGTCACGCTCGACCACGCGCTGAATCACCACACCGGCATTCAGCGACCACTGGAACGCCCGGTCAGCCAGCAGCTGGATCAGGGCTTCCTGACGGTTTTCGGCCAGCAGCGTCTGCAGTACCCGGCCTACCGGTGGGCCCCACTGCGGCTCGGCGATACGGCGCACGATCATCCGGTCGATCACCTGTTGAACGTCCTCATCGCGCAGCAGCTCCACCAGGACGCGCAGCACGGTCGCCACTTCGCCCGCCACCCGCTGCGCATGGGAGGGCTCGGCGAGCCACTTGCCCAGCCGACTGGGCACCTGCGCGTCACGCAGCTTGGTTTCGACCACCTCCGCCGACAGGAAGTTCTCCCGCACGAAGGTGCCCAAGCCCTCACCGAGCTGGTCCTTCTTTCGCTTGATGATGGCGGTGTGCGGGATCGGAATCCCCAGCGGATGCTTGAACAGCGCCGTCACCGCGAACCAGTCCGCCAGCGCGCCGACCATGCCCGCCTCCGCGGCCGCGCCGACGTAGCCGACCCAGGCCGGTGCACCGCCGTGCATATTCGCCCACCGGCACACCAGGAACACCACCGTGGCGCCGAGCAGAAAGCCCAGCGCCACCGCCTTCATCCGCCGCAGCGCGGCGCGCCGCTCGGCGTCGGCCGCCAAGTCTGCCCCGGCGATCGACTCCGCGAAGGATGTACGGTTCGGCCGGCCCCCGCCCATGCCCGGTGCCGGCGACGCTGCGCCCGTCGGCAAGGCTCTGTGTACCACCACACCATCATCCGCTATCGCAACCACCGGTTAGTGTTACCCACACTGGTCGGGACCCTCACGCAGTCCGGGCGATCCGCCGAACGGACCCCCCGCAAGCCGTAGTATCGATCCGTCCAGGAAGCGAATGGGAATCGGCGACAGTGGCACAACACATCCCCGCTCGGAACGCAAAGACCGACGGCCGCAAGCGGCGATGGCACCAGCACAAGGTGGACCGCCGCAACGAGTTGGTCGACGGCACCATCGAGGCGATCCGTCGGCAGAGCCGCTTCCTCAGCATGGACGAAATCGCCGCCGAGATCGGCGTGTCCAAGACCGTCCTCTACCGGTACTTCGTCGACAAGAACGACCTCACCACGGCCGTGATGATGCGCTTCGCGCAGACCACCTTGATTCCGAACATGGCCGCGGCGCTGTCGTCCGACCTCGACGGCTACGACCTGACCCGTGAAGTCATCCGGGTCTACGTCGAAACCGTGGCGGCCGAGCCGGAACCCTACGGGTTCGTGATGGCCAACAGCTCGGGCAGCAAGAGCAAAGTCATCGCCGACTCCGAGCGGATCATTGCCCGCATGATCGCCGTGATGCTGCGCCGCAGGATGCGCGAGGTCGGCATGGACGTCGGCGGCGTGGAGCCGTGGGCCTATCTGATCGTCGGCGGTGTGCAATTGGCCACACACTCGTGGATGTCTGACCCTCGCATGACCAGCGACGAGTTGATCGACTATCTGAGCATGCTGAGTTGGAGCGCGTTGTGTGGAATCGTCGAGGCTGGGGGGTCCCTGGAGAAGTTCCGGGCACAGCCGCATCCGTCGCCGGTTGTGCCGGCCTGGCAGCAGCGCACGCAGGGGTGACAGCGCACCGCCGGAAGCCGTCACCGGCCCTGGAGTGACGCAGGGCTGGCGACTGCATGTCCCGGCAGCGGCTAGCATGCAGGAGATGCATCGGGGCCACTGCGGGTCCAACTCGTCGGTTAGTTGACCGGGCGCACCGATAGACAGAAAGGCTGACATCGTATGGCAGTGCAGCTGACGCCGCACTTCGGCAACGTGCAGGCGCACTACGACCTGTCCGATGAGTTCTTCCGTCTGTTCCTGGACCCCACCAAGACATACAGCTGTGCGTACTTCGAGCGCGACGACATGACGCTGGAGGAGGCGCAGATCGCGAAGATTGACCTTGCCTTGGGCAAGCTCAATCTCGAGCCGGGGATGACGTTGCTGGACATCGGCTGCGGCTGGGGTGCCACCATGCGGCGCGCGATCGAGAAGTACGACGTCAACGTTGTGGGGCTGACGCTGTCGGAGAACCAGGCCGCCCACGTGCAGAAGAAGTTCGACGAACTGGACACGCCACGGACCAGGCGGGTCCTGCTGGAGGGCTGGGAGAAATTTCACGAGCCAGTCGACCGCATCGTGTCGATCGGCGCGTTCGAACACTTCGGCCGTCAGCGCTACCCACGGTTTTTCAAGATGGCCTACCAGGTGCTGCCAAGCGACGGCATCATGTTGCTGCACACGATCGTGCGGCCCACCTTCAAGGAAGCCAGGGCCAAGGGCCTGCCGCTGACGCATGAGATCGTGCATTTCAGCCAGTTCATCCTGGCGGAGATCTTCCCGGGCGGTTATCTGCCGACCGTTCCGGTGGTCGAGGAACAATCCGCGGCGGCGGGCTTCACGATGAAGCGGATCCAGTCGCTGCAATCGCACTACGCGCGGACCCTGGAGATCTGGGCCGCCGCGCTCGAGGCCAAGAAGGACCTGGCGATCGCCATTCAGTCGGAGAAGGTCTACGACCGCTACATGAAGTACCTGACGGGCTGCGCGAAGCTGTTCCGCGAGGGATACACCGACGTCGACCAGTTCACTCTGGCAAAATAGCCCGGGTTTACCTGGCTTTCCGCGGGCCGGCTCAGGCCTGCCCGCCGTTGGCTGTGGAACAGTCTGAGCCGCAACGAGATAAGGCCGCGGAGGCGACGTGTGGCCGCGCTCGCGTCGGGTCAGTACGTGTAGAAACCCCGGCCCGATTTCTTGCCCAGCAAACCCGCCTCGACCATTCGCTGCAACAGCGGCGGCGGGCCGTAGAGCGGCTCCTTGAACTCGTCGTACATCTTGTCGGCGATCAGCTTCAGCGTGTCCAGGCCAACGAGGTCGGAGAGTTTCAGGGGGCCCATCGGGTGCGACAATCCGGCGACCACCGCCTTGTCGACGTCCTCGACGGTGGCGAAGCCCGCCTCGACCATTCGAATCGCCGAGAGCAGGTAAGGCACCAGCAGCGCGTTCACCACAAAACCGGATCGGTCTGCGCAGCGCACCACCTGCTTGCCGAGCACTGCGGCAGCAAACTCCTCGGTCCGTCGGGCGGCACCTTGGTCGGTCACCAGGGTGCTGACCAATTCCACCAGCGGGAGCACGGGGACGGGGTTGAAGAAATGCAGACCAAGCACGCGCTGCGGGCTTTTGGTGGCCGCCGCGATCTTCATGATCGGAATGCTCGATGTGTTGGAGGCCAGCACCGCGTCGGGATCGGTGATCACCCGGTCCAGCTCGGCGAAGACGTCGGCTTTGACTTTCTCGTCCTCGACGATGGCCTCGATGACCAGCTGACGATCGGCGAGGTCTTTGAGGTCGGTGGTGAACGTCAGTAGCCCCAGAGCGCGGTCGCGCTCGCGCTCGGTGACCTTGCCGGCGCTCACCCCCCGCTCCAGCGACTTGACGATGCGGTTACGGCCGGCGGTGATCAGCGCATCCGTGGTCTCGAATACCGTCACGGCCACGCCGGCGCGCACCGAAACTTCCGCGATGCCCGAACCCATCTGTCCGGCGCCCACGACACCCACCCGCTCAATCGCCACCCTGTGCTCCTCTCATCAGCGCGAGCAGACGCAAAATCGCATCAATTGCGCTGCAAAAGTGCGATTTTGCGTCTGCTCGGCAGACTAGCTCAACCTAACTCAGTGGAATTGGCCCTCTTCGGTGGAGCCCGCCAGGGCGGTCGTCGACGAGTTCGGGTCGACAGTGGTGGCGATCCGGTCGAAGTAGCCGGCACCCACCTCGCGCTGGTGCTTGGTGGCGGTGTAGCCGCGCTCCTCGGCCGCGAACTCGCGCTCCTGCAGCTCGACGTACGCGCTCATCTGCTTGCGCGCGTAGCCGTGAGCCAGATCGAACATCGAGTAGTTGAGGGCGTGGAAGCCGGCCAGCGTGATGAACTGGAACTTGAAGCCCATCGCACCCAGCTCCTTCTGGAACTTGGCAATCGTGTCGTCGTCGAGGTGCTTGCGCCAGTTGAACGATGGCGAGCAGTTGTACGCCAGCAGCTGGTCGGGGAATTCGCTCTTGACGCCCTCGGCGAACTTCTTGGCGAGCTCCAGGTCCGGAGTACCGGTCTCCATCCAGATCAGGTCGGAGTACGGTGCGTAGGCCTTGGCGCGGGCGATGCAGGGCTCCAGCCCATTCTTTACGCGGTAGAACCCCTCGTTGGTGCGCTCACCGGTGATGAACGGACGGTCCCGCTCGTCGACGTCGGAGGTGATCAGCGTGGCGGCCTCGGCGTCGGTCCTGGCGATGACAACCGTAGGCACATCCGCAACGTCGGCGGCCAACCGGGCCGAGGTCAGGGTGCGGATGTGCTGCTGGGTGGGGATCAGCACCTTGCCGCCCAGGTGGCCGCACTTCTTCTCGGAGGCCAGCTGGTCCTCCCAGTGCGAACCGGCAACACCGGCGGCGATCATCGCCTTCTGCAGCTCGTACACGTTGAGCGCCCCACCAAAGCCGGCCTCACCGTCGGCGACGATCGGCGCCAGCCAGTTCTGCACCGACCGGTCACCCTCGACCTTGGCGATCTCGTCGGCACGCAGCAGGGCGTTGTTGATGCGGCGCACCACCTGCGGCACCGAGTTGGCCGGGTAGAGGCTCTGGTCCGGGTAGGTGTGGCCGGAGAGGTTGGCGTCGCCGGCGACCTGCCAACCGGACAGGTAGATGGCTTTCAGGCCGGCGCGGACCTGCTGGACCGCCATGTTGCCGGTCAGCGCACCCAGCGCGTTGACGAAGTCCATCTCGTGCAACTGCTCCCACAGCACCTCGGCGCCGCGGCGAGCCAGGGTGTGCTCCTCGACGACGTGACCCTGCAGCGCCACGACGTCCTGCGGCGTGTAGGTGCGCTCGATGCCCTTCCAGCGGGGGTTGTGGTCCCAGTCGTGCTGAATCTGCTCAGCGCTCTTCGGGGTGCCGACGACAGACATGTGGCTGCTCCTTACGGTCATTCTTTGACTGAAATTTGCCTGCGATGAGCCGGGCCCATCGCCGCGCGAATGGAAGCTAGAGGTTCAACTTCACCGAACTTCACTGACGTGCTAACTCGACCATGGCACAGCGCATTCCCGCAGGTCCACCCATTTAACTTGCGAATTTCGGCTATGACTTGTGGTCATTTTGCGAACTTTGCGAAGCTGGCGAATTACTGAACCGGTTCAGTAGCTACCGCCCGGTAACCGAAACCCGCAGGTCATCGGCAATTTACCGGGACGCTTGTCCGGTTAGACAGTGAACAACGCGGCAACGGCTTTCGTCTCGTCGCCGACGGCATATGTGAGCGTTGTAACAGTCCGGTCGACCAGCTCCGGACCGAACAGTTCGGTCGAGCCGGGCGGATGGACATGGGAGATGATCTCCAATTTGTCGCCCAGGGCCACCGGCGCCTCGTGCTCGATGGTCACGCGCAGCGGCAGGGCCAGCACCTCGGGGTGCGACGCCAGGTAATCCTCGACGACGCTCCAGTAGACCGAGTTGTTCATGTGATCGAACAGGTCGATGTCGGTTACCCGCACCGGGAAATCGTGGATCTCGGTTGCGTCTTCGCGGTTGCCCGGCTTCAAGTAGCCCTTCCAGCGCAGCCGTTCCACCGTCGTGGTTTTGTGCAGACCCGCGAGGAAGTCGTCGGCGATGCGCGCGGGCATCTCGGTTTCCTTGTTGACGTGGATCCAGAACGCCTCGGACTCGATCAGGCCGCCCTTGCGTCCGTCGATGCGCACCCGCATCTCACACCACCGATTGGAGGTGCCCGAACACCAGCGCCGGCACCGCAGCATGTCCTGGAACTCGATGGGACGGATCAGGTCCACCATGGTTCGGCGCACGATCCAGAGCGGATGGGTCTCCTCGAAGCCCATCTCGCGCAACTGGTCCTGGCCGATGTCCTGGATGTGCCGGCATGCCGCGTCCAAGCGCAGCCGGCCCGTCGGGTCGATGTCACCGACGCGCAGCGGCCATTCGCGATCGAAAACATCGGGGCTACCGTCGGGCACCGGCATCAAATTTTTATCCAGGCTCACGGCGCTGCTCCCCGTTTCCTCCTCGTGCGAGAACCAGGTTAACCCTGGGAACGTCGAAGCGAATCATGCCAACGACTCCCGCGAAATTCCAATTTGAACCGGCATGCCAACCGTGCAAAGCAGGCCTTCGCAACAGCGATTAGGCTGATCAGAGTGTCCAAGACGTTCGTCGGCGCGCGCGTCCGACAACTCCGCAGCGAGCGCGGATTCAGCCAGGCAGCGTTGGCCCAGATGCTGGATATCTCGCCGAGCTATCTCAACCAGATCGAACACGACGTGCGTCCGTTGACGGTTGCCGTGCTGCTGCGCATCACCGAGTTGTTCGGGGTGGACGCGACCTTTTTCGCCTCTCAGGACGATACGCGATTGGTCGCCGAACTGCGCGAGGTGACGATGGACCGCGATCTGGGCATCGATGTCGACCCGACAGAGATCGCCGACGTCGTCAACGCCCACCCGAACTTGGCGCGGGCGGTGGTCAACCTGCACCGCCGCTACCGGATCACCACCGCTCAGTTGGCCGCAGCCACCGAAGAGCGCTACTTCGACGGCAGCAGTGGCAGCGGATCGATCACCATGCCGCACGAGGAGGTCCGCGACTACTTCTACGAACGCCAGAACTATCTGCACGAGCTGGACACCGCAGCCGAACAGCTGACCGTCAAGATGCGGATGCACCATGGCGACCTCGCCCGGGAGCTGACTCGCCGGCTCACCGAGGTACACGGGGTGCACATCACCAGGCGCATCGATCTGGGCGATGCCGTGCTGCACCGTTACGACCCCCACACCAAGACGCTGGAGATGAGCAACCACCTCGCCCCGGGCCAACAGGTGTTCAAGATGGCCGCAGAGTTGGCGTACCTGGAATTCGGCGACCTTATCGACAGCCTGGTAACCGACGGCAAGTTCACCAGCGAGGAGTCACGTAGGCTCGCCCGGCTCGGGCTGGCCAACTACTTCGCCGCGGCCGCCGTGCTGCCCTACCGTCAATTCCACGACGTCGCGGAGAACTTCCGCTATGACGTCGAGCGGTTGTCGGCCTTCTACCTGGTCAGCTACGAGACCATCGCGCACCGCCTGTCCACGTTGCAACGTCCTTCGATGCGCGGCGTGCCGTTGTCGTTCGTCCGCGTCGACCGCGCTGGGAACATGTCAAAGCGGCAGTCCGCCACCGGTTTTCACTTCTCCTCCACCGGAGGCACCTGCCCGCTGTGGAACGTCTACGAGACCTTCGCCAGTCCCGGCAAAATTCTGGTACAGATCGCTCAAATGCCCGACGGTCGCAACTACATGTGGGTGGCCCGTACCGTCGAACGGCGTGCGGCCCGGTATGGTCAGCCCGGAAAAACCTTTGCGATCGGGCTCGGCTGCGAACTTCGCCAGGCGCACCGACTCGTCTACTCAGAGGGGCTGAGCTTGTCTGGGGACTTGGAATTGATTGCTACGCCGATCGGAGCCGGCTGCCGGGTCTGCGAACGCGACAACTGCCCGCAACGGGCGTTCCCCGCACTGGGGCGTGCGCTCGATATCGACGAGCATCGCAGTACCGTTTCGCCGTACCTGGTGAAGCAAGCATGACCGGCAATGGGGTCGGCATCCCATCCGGACGGCTGCGGCAGCTGGGCCCGGTCAACTGGGTCGTCGCAAAATTGGCAGCGCGCAAGGTCCGGGCTCCGGAGATGCACCTGTTCACCACGCTCGGTTCCCGGCAGGGGCTGTTCTGGACCTGGGCGATCTATTCGGGACGGCTGTTGCGGGGCCGGTTACCGACGATCGACACCGAGTTGGTCATCCTGCGGGTGGCCCATCTGCGGTCCTGCGAATACGAACTGCAGCATCATCGCGGGATGGCGCGCAAAGCAGGTCTGGATGCCCAGACGCAGGCGACGATTTTCGCCTGGCCCGACGCGCCGGTCGGCGACGGGCCCCGCAAGGTACTCAGCGCCCGTCAGCAGGCGTTGTTGAACGCGACCGACGAACTGATCAGGGACCGCACCGTCTCCGAACCGACCTGGCGGCAGCTGGCAAGTCACCTCAACCGGGCGAGGTTGATCGAATTCTGCTTGCTGGCAACGCAATACGACGGACTGGCCGCCACCATAAGCGCTCTGCGGATTCCGCTCGACAACCCGCAGTAGCGTCAGAAATACAGATTGGCGAGCACGGCCAGCGTCAGTGCCACCGGAAGCACGGGTAGCCCGAAGGCGAACGCCGACCATCCGTACCGCTGCCGCCAACGCATCAGCAGGCCACCGATCACGGCGCCGACCGCCAGCGCACCGGACAACACCAGCACCGCCAGGCTCCACGTGCTCACCGTCGTGACGTCGTCGCCGATGGTGATCGCCGCGAGCCAAGAGGCATAGCCGACGATCAACCCGCTGATCGCGCCGACCACTACCGGCGCGTGCCGAGACTCCTCGTCGCGGGACATGAACACCTGGCGATGGTATCGCCCGCGGTCCTCGCGGCTGCCAAGCGCTCGTCCTAGCCGATTCGGGTAAGGCTGAAACTGTCGTGGCGATCGTCGACTGAGCAGGGCGGCGCGGTGTGCGAGAAGTCGACTTCGCCGGTGAGCGTCACGGGGTCCCACCACTGAGTCACGACGATCGGATGGGTTCCGCCGCCGAGAGTCATGTCATTTGCCCAGTACGTCGGGCATTCGAGACCGTCGGGGACGAGCCGCGAATTGGTGAAACGGCCGTTTTCCAGGTGTGCTTGAAAACTTCGCCCTGACGCGGTCGTCACGTGGGCGACGCAGTGCGGGCTGCAGGTGGTTCTGATCGTCCACGTCCCGGTGTCGCCGTCTTCGTCGACGTAGTGGTACACGCCGTCCATCGTCACGGACTCGGCACCGGCCGGCGGCGCCGGCGCGCCCAGCCCCAGCCCCAGTCCGAACATGACGCCGATCACCGCGGGGAAAGCCTTAAGTTTCATGCGTGAACTGTATATCCAGAAATATACTTCGTCTATAACCCCCGGATCAGCGCCCGCGCATTCATAGAAAGTGCATGTAATAGCTGCTGATGGGCGTTATCCGCGCAACGCCTGCCTTGCGCTCGAGGAGACCACGAACCCGTGGCACCCGGACGTTCCAATCTCCCCGTGATCGGTTCCGCGCATCCGGGAGGACGACCGCTGCCGACGCGCGCGCGTCGCGACGGCTAGAAGTTGATCATGTGACCGATCAGGCCGTGGAAGCACTCCTGCAGCGCCTCGGACATGGTCGGGTGGGTATGTACGTTGCGGGCCAGTTCGTTGGCGGTCAGGTCCCACTTCTGGGCCAGCGTGAGTTCCGGCAACAGCTCGGACACGTCGTGACCCACCAAATGTCCGCCGATCAGCTCGCCGTACTTGGCGTCGGCGATGAGCTTGACGAAACCGCTGGGGTCCCCGACACCGTGCGCCTTGGCGTTGGCGGTGAACGGGAATTTGGCCACCACCACGTCATGGCCCTCGTCGCGAGCCTGCTCCTCGGTGAGACCGAAGCTGGCCACATTGGGCTGACAGAACGTGGCGCGCGGCAGCATCCGGTAGTCCCCCAGCGCCAAAGTCTCTGCCCCGGCGATTGTTTCGGCCGCAACCACACCCATGGCCTCGGCAACATGGGCCAGCATCAGCTTGGCGGTGACATCGCCGATCGCGTAGATGTGCGGCACGCTGGTCTGCATATAGTCGGTGATGCCGATCGCCTTGCGATCGGTGAGCGCCACCCCGGCCTTGTCCAGCCCGTAGCCTTCGACGTTGGGCGCGAAACCGATTGCCTGCAATACCTTCTCGGCCTTGAGTTCCTCGGACTTACCGTCCCTGCTGACGCTGATCGTGACGCCGCCTTCGCTGGAGCCGCTGTCGGTGATGGACTCGACCTTGGTGCCGCTGAGGACCTTGACGCCGAGTTTCTTGAAGGCCTTCTCGATTTCCTTGGAGGAATCGGCGTCCTCGTTGGGCAGCGCGCGGGGCAGGAACTCGACGATCGTGACGTCGACGCCGTAGTTCTTCATGACGTAGCCGAACTCCATGCCGATGGCGCCGGCGCCGGCGATGACGATCGACTTCGGCAGCTCGCGCGTCATGATCAGCTCTTCATAGGTCACCACGTTCTCCGACAGCGACGTGCCGGGGACCAGGCGGGTGCTGCTGCCGGTGGCGATGATGGCGTTGTCGAACGTGACCTCCTCGGTCCCGCCGTCGTTGAGTTCCACCGAAATGGTGTGGGTGTCGGTGAATTTGCCGTACCCGTGAATCTCGGTGATCTTGTTTTTCTTCATCAGGTAATGCACGCCGGCCACCCGGCCTTCGGCCACCTTGCGGCTGCGGTCGAACGCCACCCCGAAGTCGAAGGTGGCTTCTCCGCTGATGCCGAAGGCTTTGGCTTCCTTGGTGAAGATGTGGGCGAGTTCGGCGTTGCGCAGCAATGCCTTTGACGGGATGCAGCCGACGTTGAGGCAGACGCCGCCCCAATATTTCGGTTCGATGATTGCGGTGTTCAACCCGAGCTGTGCGGCACGTATGGCTGCGACATATCCGCCGGGACCTGCTCCGAGAACGACGACGTCATAGTGGGTCACGGAACTCACCCTAGTGGCACGGTTATTCGGGCACTACGCCCAGCTGGCAGGGTGTCGTCACGTGCTCGCAGTAGTAGGAGCCGTGCAGCGGCGCCGCGGCGACCACGGAGGCGAAGGGCGCCGACATCACGGCGATGGCCAACGCCGCCACCAGCGGCTTGGACTCCACCATCGCGAGAATCAGACCGGCCACGGTGCAGGCCACGACGTACCCGAACGTCGCGAACACCGGCGGGGTCTTGTCGATGGTGTGGTACCACCAGTAGTACAAACTCAGGCCGAAAACCGCGGCGAAGAACCACGCCCCGAACAGCACCAGCACAAATTTCCACCATTTGAGGTATAGGTAGCGACCCGGGACGAGCACCGGCCCCGGGGCTTCGGTCGCCGCATCACCTCCGCCATCCGGCTGCGCAACCGCGGTGGGCGTCGTCGTCGCGGCGGGCTTGGACTCCTGCACCGGCTCTCTGAGACCGTCCAGCGGCAGCGATGGCTGAGAACTGGTGTCGAAATCCGGCACGAACGGCACCGAGGGTTCGCCGCCGTCGTACCTGGGCACCAGCGGCACTTCGCCGGAGGCGAAATCCGGCACGAAGGGCTCGGTTCCCGGACCAGCGTCGTGCCCCTGCTCGGGCTTGTTATCAACCACCGGACACCACCTGCAGCGCGACGAGCATTCCCAACCAGCCCGGCCCCACCGCCAGGATCGCCGCCCCCAGCAGGGTCACCCATCGGCGACCAGAGAACAGGATCACCGCCAAGCCCAGGACGGCGGGTATCCCGACGACCAGTGCGACGGCGATGTCCGGCCGAACCCGGGCATGGATGAGCAGGCTGGACGCCACCGCCAACAACTGCCCCACCGCGCTGCCGACGAGCATGGCGGCCGCCAGCAGCCAGGCACGCGGAAGGGGAATCACGGTAGACGACCTTACTGAATCACCGAGGCGGGATCGGGTATGTTCCCGGCGAGTTTTCGGTCACAACATGGCCTCGTATCGGCGGCCCTCGGCCACGCTCGTACGCCGCTTCGGTGATCGCGGGTTCGGCTTGTCGCAGTTCACTTTCGGCATCGGTGAAGACCTGGCCCCGGCTGAGAAACCGCATGCCCGCCCCGGTCACCGACAAGGAAGTGGCCGGGTGGGTAACCCATCGGCGACGACCCGTCCCGCAGGTCGGTGGCGGAGGCGGAGAAGAGCGCCCCCGGGATCGTCAGAAGAAGCCCTGCGCCTTCTCGGAGTAGGACACCAGCAGGTTTTTGGTCTGCTGGTAATGCTCCAGCGCCATCTTGTGGCCCTCCCGTCCGAAGCCGGACTGCTTGTAGCCGCCGAAGGCGGAATGCGGCGGGTAGACGTGGTAGCAGTTGACCCACACCCGTCCGGCCTTGATGTCGCGGCCCGCACGGTAGGCGGTGTTGCCATTGCGGCTCCACACCCCGGCGCCCAGGCCGTACAGGGTGTCGTTGGCGATGCTGATCGCGTCGTCGTAGTCGTCGAACGGCGTCACCGCCACCACCGGCCCGAAGATCTCCTCCTGGAAGATCCGCATCTTGTTGTTGCCGCTGAAGATCGTCGGCTGCACGTAGAAGCCGCCGGACAGGTCGCCGCCCAGGTCGGCGCGCTCGCCGCCGGTGATGACCTTGGCGCCTTCCCCTTTGCCGATCTCGATGTAGGACAGGATCTTCTCCAGCTGGTCGTTGGAGGCTTGCGAGCCCAGCATGGTCTCGGAGTCCAGCGGGTCGCCCTGCCGGACGGCCTTGGTCCGGATCGCGGCCAGTTCCAGGAATTCGTCGTGGATGTCGGACTGAACCAGACTGCGCGACGGGCAGGTGCAGACCTCGCCCTGGTTGAGAGCGAACATGGTGAAGCCTTCCAGCGCCTTGTCCTGGAAGTCGTCGCCGGCGGCCATCACGTCGGAGAAGAAGATGTTAGGACTCTTGCCGCCGAGCTCGAGGGTGACCGGAATCAGATTCTGCGAGGCGTATTGCATGATCAGTCGCCCGGTGGTGGTCTCGCCGGTGAATGCGACCTTGGCGATCCGGTTGCTGGAGGCCAGCGGCTTGCCTGCTTCGGCGCCGAAGCCGTTGACGATGTTGACGACTCCGGGCGGCAGCAGGTCACCGATGAGCGACATCAGGTACAGGATCGAGGCCGGGGTCTGCTCGGCCGGCTTGAGCACCACCGCATTGCCGGCCGCCAGGGCCGGGGCCAGTTTCCACGCGCCCATCAGGATCGGGAAGTTCCACGGGATGATCTGCCCGACCACGCCGAGCGGTTCGTGGAAGTGGTAGGCGACGGTGTCGTCGTCGATCTGGGACAACGCACCTTCCTGAGACCGGATCGCGGCCGCGAAATACCGGAAATGATCCGCGGCCAGCGGGATGTCGGCGGCGATCGCTTCGCGGATCGGTTTGCCGTTGTCCCAGACTTCGGCCACCGCCAGCGCGGCGGTGTTCTCGTCGATTCGGTCGGCAATCTTGTTCAGGATCGCGGCCCGCTCGGCCGGGGACGTCTTGCCCCACGCGGGTGCCGCGGAATGTGCGGCGTCCAGGGCCTTTTCGATGTCGGATCCGTCCGATCGCGGGATCTCGCAGAACGGTTGGCCGGTGACCGGCGACGGGTCCTCGAAGTAGCGTCCCCCGACGGGCGCCACCCACTCCCCGCCGATGAAGTTTCCGTATCGCGATTCATACGACATCAGCGCCCCGGAAGTACCGGGACGTGCAAAGACAGGCATCTGCTCGGCTCCTCGTTAGTTCATGTAATACAGGTCACACTACCGCTGCGACCAGAATGGCTTCCATGTCATCCGAGGCTGCCGAAGACCCCTACCTCTGGCTGGAAGACGTCACCGGCGACGAGGCGCTGGACTGGGTGCGCGCCCGCAACGAGCCGACCAGGGCCGAGTTCTGCGACGCGCAGTTCGAGACGATGCGCGCCGAGGCGCTGGAGATTCTCGACACCGACGCCCGGATACCGTACGTGCGCAGGCGCGGCGAACATCTCTACGACTTCTGGCGGGACGCCGCCAACCCGCGCGGCCTGTGGCGGCGCACCACGCTGGAGAGCTACCGCACCGATACGCCCGAATGGGATGTGCTGATCGACGTCGATGCATTGGGTCGCGCCGACGGCACGAACTGGGTGTGGGCCGGCGCCGACGTCATCGAACCCGAGCTCACCCGTGCGCTGATCAGTCTGTCTCCGGGCGGCTCGGACGCGGTGGTCGTGCGTGAATTCGACTTGCAGACCAGGCAATTCGTTGCCGAGGGGTTCGAGTTACCGGAGGCGAAGTCACAGATCGGCTGGGACGACCCGGACACCGTTTTGGTGGGTACCGACTTCGGCCCCGACTCGATGACCGAATCGGGATATCCGCGAATCGTCAAGCGTTGGCGACGCGGCACGCCGCTGGACCGGGCCGAGACGGTCTTCGAAGGCGAGCCCACCGACGTCAGCGCCGGCGGTTCGAAGGACCGCACCCCCGGCTACGAACGCACGTTCATCGGGCGTTCGCTGGACTTCTGGAACCGGCAACGCTATGAACTGCGTGGCACAAATCTGGTCCCCATCGAGGTGCCCACCGACGCCAGCAGCATGTCGGTGCACCGCGAATGGCTGCTGATCGAACTGCGCAGCGACTGGACGATCGGCGAGACGACGTACCGCGCAGGTTCGTTGCTCGCCGCCGATTACGACGACTTCCTCAGCGGTACAAGGGAATTGACGGCGGTGTTCGAGCCGGACGAACACACCTGCCTCTATCACTACGCGTGGACGAAAGACCGGTTGCTGATCGTCTCGCTGGCCGACGTCGCCAGCCGGGTGGAGATCGTCACACCGGGCAGCTGGCAGCGCGAACCGGTGCCGGGCGTGCCGGAGTCGGCGAACACGGTGGTCGTGGCCGCAGACGACACCGGCGACGAGTTCTTCCTGGACTCCAGCGGATTCACCGCGCCCTCCAGGCTGCTGCGCGGCACCGGCTCTGGCGAACTGGAGCCGATCAAGTCCGCGCCGTCGTTCTTCGATGCCGAAAACATCTCGGTGTCACAACATTTCGTTGCCTCTGAAGACGGAACGTCGATCCCCTACTTCGTGGTCCGACCGGCGGGCAGTGCCGGACCCGCCCCCACCCTGCTCTACGGCTACGGGGGGTTCGAGACGTCCAACACGCCGGGTTACAGCGGCGTGCTCGGCCGGTTGTGGCTGGCCCGCGGCGGCACCTACGTGCTGGCGAACATCCGTGGTGGCGGCGAGTACGGACCGGGTTGGCATACCCAGGCGATGCGCGAGGGACGCCACAAGGTGGCCGAAGACTTTGTGGCCGTCGCCGACGACCTGGTGCGACGCGGCATCACCACGGTCGGGCAACTCGGCGCCCAGGGCGGCAGCAACGGCGGCCTGCTGATGGGCATCATGTTGACCAAATACCCGGAGAGGTTCGGCGCGCTGGTCTGCAGCGTGCCACTACTGGACATGAAGCGATACCACCTGTTGCTGGCCGGCGCCTCCTGGGTGGCCGAATACGGCGACCCGGACGACCCGGACGATTGGGCGTTCATCTCTGAATACTCGCCTTACCAGAATATTTCGGCGGACCGGAAATATCCGCCGATCCTGATGACCACTTCCACCCGCGACGACCGGGTGCATCCCGGCCACGCCCGCAAGATGACCGCCGCCCTCGAGGCAGCCGGCCACCGCGTCTGGTACTACGAGAACATCGAGGGCGGCCACGGTGGCGCGGCCGACAACGAACAGTTGGCATTCAAGAGCGCGTTGAGCTATTCGTTCCTGTGGCGAACGCTGGGAACCGACACGTAGCTGTGACGCTTACAACGTCTGGGTGCAAGCCGCCTCGGGCACCCTGGAAGACATGTCCGCGCAATTGCCCGGAATCTTCCAGTCGTTCGCCCCTGCCCTGGACCGGTTCGGGTACGCGGCGATCGTGGCCCTGGTGGGACTGGAGGGCATCGGCATACCCCTGCCCGGTCAGGTCGTGTTGATCGCGGGTGGAATCTACGCGAACGCCGGGCATGTGAACCTGCTATTGGTGTTGGCCGCGGGGGTGCTCGCGGCCGTGGGCGGCGACAATGCGGGTTACGCCATCGGTCGTTACGGCGGCCGTGAGCTGGTGCTGCGATTCGGACGGTATGTATTCCTCACCTCGGATCGGTTGGGCAAAACCGAAAGCTTCTTCGCCAGACGCGGCCAGATCGTCGTCTCCGTCGGGCGCTTCGTCGATGGACTGCGCCAGGCCAGCGGGATCACCGCGGGCCTGGCCCGGATGAGTTGGCGCCGCTATCTGGCCTACAACGCGCTGGGCTCCACGGCGTGGGTGGTGATCTGGGTTTTCACGGGATATCTAGCCGGCGATCACATGGCGGCTGTCTACATCGGTCTTAAACACTACGGGGGGTATGTATTGGCGACCTGCGCTGCGGTCGGGTTCGCGGTACTGGCCGGGTTGGTGATGCGACGCCGCCAGCAAGCCGCCACCGAATGCTGAGCGCCGAACCCTTTCGCGATCCTTTTCGGTTGCGTGCCGACCGCCCGCGACGTCCCCATTGACGCTCATTCTTGCCCATTCCAGTACAAGGTCTCGCGAGAACCGCTACATTGTCAGTGACACGCTGTGCGACCACTCACATCCGGTCGCGCGAAGCAACCATCAGGCATTTCTCAATCGTCACAAGAACTTCAAAATGTGGCCGGGCCCGTGAACCAGTCCGGAATGGTTCCACAAGGTGCGAAGAATATCTCCCACCGCATTGTCAGGCCCCACACCGCGCCATCTGCCGCTCGCCGACAAACACAATTATTCCCACCGTAATCCTTGCCCTGGATGATGTGCGAAGTGTCCGGGCTACCCCGGCGGGCATTTCTCGGGCGATCGCGCATTCGCCGTCCTGATCGCATCGAGTTGTCCAACGGCCCATCAGAATCACGGAAACCCGGTCGCGCGTCTAGCGCCACGCGGGGCACACGTCGGCGTCAGCAGGAGCAGCGGCCCCAGCCATTGACCGCGAATAGGGAATATCCGCATCCTGAACGGGCTGGGCAAATTGGGATGACGAAACCATAGACACGCCCGCCCTCGGTTTCCCCCAGCTGCCTACTGACTCTGCACCACGCTAAAGGTCGGAGCGCCGACGCTCACACTCAACCACGACGCAACCTATCTTCGCGTTCAGCAGAAGTTAAAAGAAGTTTCCCTCGCGTACTTCGTCGCGACACGATACCTTAAGCCCGGGGTGGCGACGTTTCCAATTGGGGGCAGACGAAAGTGACGGTTACTCGATGCCCGATGACGTCTCCCTGACAGGCCTGCTCAAGCAGCTTGCCGACCGGCATCCCGACCGACTCGCCTACACATTCATCGACTACGAAGCCGACCCCACCGGCATTTCCGAGAGCCTCACCTGGGGACAGGTTTATCAGCGCGCACAGGTCGTTGCGCAAGAGCTACTGATGTGCGGCGCCAGTGGCGATCGTGCAGCCATTCTCGCGCCACAAGGACTTGAGTACATCGTGGCTTTTCTGGGGGCTCTGCATGCCGGTTTCATCGCAGTTCCGCTCCCGCTCCCGCAGATCGGTGTTCACGAGGAGCGGGTTTACTCGGCGCTGCGCGATTGCGCCGCCTGCGCGATCCTCACCACAACGTCAGCCGCCGCCGAAGCCGCCGGGTACGCGGAGGGCTGCAACGATGGTTCCCCCGTCGCGGTCATCGAAGTAGACGCGCTGGATCTCGAGGCTCCATGCCACGTGGAACCGGCACCGTGCGCACCTTCCCAGCCCGCGTATCTCCAGTACACATCCGGATCGACCCGTCAGCCCACCGGGGTCATGATCTCGCACCGGAACGTCGTTGCCAATTTTCAACAGTGGTCACGCGACTTGGTTCCTGGTCAGACCGAAATGACGATGGTGTCGTGGCTGCCGTTCTACCACGACCTGGGTTTGATGATGGGCATCTGCCAACCGGTGCTGGCAGGGGTGAGCGCTGTGCTGATGAGTCCGGTGTCGTTCGTGCAACGGCCCGCTCGGTGGATCCAGCAGCTGGCGACCCATAAGCACGCCTTCACATCGGGGCCGAACTTCGCTTTCGAATTAGCGGCGCGCAAAGTCACCGAAGAGGACATGGCGGGACTCGATCTTGGCGACGTCGTGGTCTTCTGCAGCGGCGGCGAACGAGTACAGCCGGCAACCCTCGACCGCTTCATGCGGCGGTTCGCACCGTTCAATCTCCCCGCTCGGGTGATCCGGCCGACATACGGGCTCGCCGAGACCGTGGTGTATGTGTCGACCCGCACTCCGCCTCAGACGCCGGAGATAGTCCATTTCGACTCCTCGGAATTGTCCGCCGGCGCTGCGAAGCGGTGTGCCGACGGCGGTACCGCTCTGGTCAGTTACGGGGCTCGGGAAACACCGATGGTGCGGATAGTCGACCCGGACACCCGCAGCGAGTGCCCCGCGGGCAAGACCGGGGAGATATGGGTGCGGGGCGAGAACGTGGCCATGGGTTACTGGCGAAACTCAGAGCTGACCGAGCACACCTTTCGAGCATGCCTGGTCCATCCATCGAACGGCACACCAGTGGGCCCGTGGCTGAGAACCGGCGATCTCGGGGTCATGTCTGAGGGCGAGCTGTTCATCATCGGCCGCATCAAGGACCTGCTGATCGTGGATGGGTCCAACCATTATCCGGACGACATCGAGGCAACCATTCAGCAGATAACCAGGGGCCGGGCCGCGGCGGTATCCGTTCCCGCGTCCGGAACGGAGCAGCTCGTCGCCATCGCCGAGGTCAAGACCACCAGCAGGTCCGGCGACCAGGGGGACGTGCTCCGTTCCATGAAATATGAAGTCACGTCTGCGATCTCGACAGTGCACGGGCTACGCATCGCGGATCTTGTCTTCGTGGAACTCGGCTCTCTTCCGACCACGACCAGCGGCAAGGTTCGACGGTCCGCCTGCGCCGATCGGTATCGGCGGGGCGAATTCGAACGTGTCGAGGTCATGCAGTGACGGCGAACACGCCTGACATTGCTTACCTGCGCACATGGTTGAATGACTACCTCGTTACCAACATCGGCTGCGACCCCGACGAGATCGATCCCGACCGGTCGCTGAAAGACCTCGGGCTGGGCTCCCGGGATGCCATCGCCATGTCAGGCGAACTGGCCAAGCTGCTGGACCGGCCGGTCTCGCCGGTGGACTGCTGGCAGCATCCGACCATCAACGCCCTCGCGGAATTTCTCAGCGCGACGCAACCGGAATCTGATGCAGGCGGTACGCATTCGGCCGGGCGTTCGGTCGATGAACCGATCGCGGTAGTGGGTCTGGGCTGCCGGTTCCCCGGCGGTATATCAGGACCCGACGCATTGTGGCGATTCCTCTTGGAGGGTCGCTGCGCGGTCGGGGAAGTTCCCGCCGACCGGTGGCGGCCGTACGACGACGGTTCGCCGGCAGTGGCGCAAACTCTGGCTCGGACAACTCCCTGGGGCTCTTTCCTGGGCGAGATCGACGAATTCGACGCCGAATTCTTCGAGATCTCGGCGCGCGAAGCCGCCAAGATTGACCCCCAGCAGCGGATGCTGCTGGAAGTGGCCTGGGAAGCCTTGGAAGACGCGGGGATTCCCGCGTTTTCTTTGCGCCGCTCGCAGACGGGAGTGTTCGCGGGGGCCTGCGTGAGCGACTATGGGCACCTGGCGTCGGCCGATCTACTCGCGGTCGATGCCTGGAGCAACACTGGCGGCGCGCTGAGCATCATCGCCAACCGACTCTCCTACTTCCTCGATTTGCGTGGCCCCTCGGTGGCGGTGGATACGGCCTGCTCGTCCTCGCTGGTGGCGATTCATCTAGCCTGTCAGAGCCTGCGGATGGGCGACTCGGACCTGGCCATCGCCGCCGGAGTCAACCTGTTGCTGTCCCCCGCGGTATTCCACGGATTCGATGAAGCCGGCGTCTTGTCGCCAACCGGGCTCTGCCATGCGTTCGACGCGGCCGCGGACGGGTTCGTGCGCGGCGAAGGCTGCGGGGTGGTGGTGCTCAAACGGCTCAGTGATGCACTGCGGGCCGGAGACAGGGTGCTGGCGGTGGTGCGCGGTTCGGCGGTCAATCAAGATGGCCGTTCCAACGGACTCATGGCACCGAATCCCGCGGCGCAGATGGCGGTTCTGCGGTCGGCCTATGCGAACGCCGATGTGCACCCACACGAAGTGGACTACGTGGAGGCGCACGGCACCGGCACGCTGTTGGGCGATCCTATCGAGGCTCGTGCGCTCGGCCAGGTGTTGGGCCGCGGACGTGAGGCGGACTCGCCGTTGCTGATCGGGGCGGTCAAAACAAACCTGGGCCATTTGGAGGCGGCGGCGGGGATCGCGGGTTTCATCAAGACGGTGCTCGCTTTGCACCGGGGTCAAATTCCGGCGACACTGCACTTCGAGAAGCCCAATCCGCACATCGCCTTTGACAAGCTGCGGTTGAAAGTTGTTCAGGATCAAAGGGAGTGGCCACAACTCGGGCGTAAACGACGCGCAGGAGTGTCATCGTTCGGATTCGGTGGAACGAATGCGCACGTGGTGTTGGAGCAAGCGCCCGATCGGATTGCTGCCGCGCGCGAGCCTGATCCGTCGGTGTCGACGCTGGTGATCTCTGGCAGAACCACAGAGCGGATAGCTTCGACGGCAAAGGTTCTGGCGGAGTGGATGGCCGGTCCGGGGGCGGCGGTGAGACTGCCGGAGGTGGCCCACACACTTGCCCATCACCGGGCGCGTCACCAGCACTTTGCCACGGTGTGTGCGCGCGACCACGCGCAGGCGCTGGCCGGGCTACGGGCATTGGCGGACGGCAGGCCGGCACCGGGCACCACTGGCCCGCATCAGGGTACGTGCGGGGCGGGCACCGTGTTCGTGTACTCGGGCCAAGGCTCGCAGTGGTTGGGGATGGGCCGCCGGCTGCTTGCCGATGAGCCGGCGTTCGCGGCAGCGGTAGCCGAGTTGGAGCCGGTATTCGTTGAGCAGGTTGGATTTTCGCTGCACCGGGTGCTCGCTGGGGCGGAGCCGGTGACCGGTGACGCGACAACACAGCCGGTGATCATGGGTCTGCAGCTGGCGTTGACGCAACTGTGGCGTTCCTACGGAGTGAATCCGGATGCGGTGATCGGTCAATCGATGGGGGAAGTGTCTGCCGCGGTGGTCGCGGGGGCGTTGACCCCTGCTCAAGGTCTTCGGGTAATTGCGATCCGGTCGCGGATGATGGCTCGGCTGGCCGGCCAGGGTGCGGTAGCTCTGGTAGAGCTCGACGCCGAGGCCACGGCCAGATTGCTCGGTGGCTATCCGGACGTCAGTGTGGCGGGTTTCTACTCGCCGCGGCAGACGGTGATCGCGGGACCACCCACCGCGGTGGCTGCGGCGATGAACGCGGTGCGGGAGCGGAATCGGTTTGCCTGGCGGGTCAACATGCAGGTGGCCTCGCACACCGCGCTGATGGATCCCATCTTGCCCGAGTTACATTCGGCCCTTTCGGATTTGAGGCCGATGACGCCCGCCGTTCGGATGATCTCCACCGTCAGCGGCACTGACGCACCGCCGTTGGACGCCGACTACTGGGTGGCCAATGTCCGCAACCCGGTGCGGCTGAGCCAAGCCATCGGCACCGCCGCACAGAACCACGCCATCTTCATCGAAGTCAGCCCACACCCGATCCTGACGCACGCCATCACCGAAACCCTGGGACCCGCCATCCACCATCACAGCATCGGGACACTGACGCGTGACGGTGACGACACAGTCAGCTTCCATACCAACCTCAACGCCGCCCGCACCACTCGCCCACCACATCTTCCGCACCCGCCCGAGCCGCATCCGCGTTTGCCCACCACCCCTTGGCAGCATCATCGGCACTGGTTTTCCCCTGTGTCGTCGTCTTCGGTTGTCACCCCAGCGGTCGGCCATCCGTTGTTGGGCCCCGGAGTCACCGATCCCACCAACGGGATTCGAGTATGGGAGCGGAGGCTGAGCCGTGATTCCCTGTGGCTGAGCGACCACCTTGTCGACGGTGTGTGTGTACTGCCCGGGGCGGCCTATCTGGAGATGGCTCTGGCGGCGGTGACCGAGGCGCTCGGCACCGATGCAGACATGCCCTGGGGCGTCGCCGAATTGCGCCTGCACCAGATGATGCCGATAGGTGAAGGCACGGCCGTCGTCACGACACTGAGCGGCACGACATCGCGGCCACGCGTGGAAGTCCGTTCCGGTAGCGCAGATTCAGGTTGGACGGTGCACGCCGGCGCGGTGCTCGAGCGGGCCAAGCGACCGGTCTATGAACCCATCGAGGTCGATGAGTCGTCGGTGACGGAGGTGGATGTCGACGGTCTCTATCAGCGATTGCGCACGGCCGGCCAGCAACACGGCGATGCATTTCGCGGCGTTCTCGGGCTCCGGGTTTTTGGTTGCGGCGCGGCTCGGGCGGATGTGCGGGTTCCGGTGGCCGCTGAACAGAACGCGCAACGATTCATCGCACACCCGGTGATGGTCGACGTTGCTCTCCAAACTCTTGGCGCGACCATAATCGCGACCGACCTCTCGAGTGAGGCCGGCGCACCTGCGATGGTGCTTCCGGTGCGTTTGTCCGGCGTGCACGTCTACGGAGACGTGACTGAGGGAGTTTCGGCGCTCAGTGTGTTGAAACCGACCTCGAGTCCGGATCGTTTCACGGGCCGGGTGGAGCTCACCGGCGACCAGGGGCAGGTATTGCTGTCCATCGACGAGATCGACATGGCCGTTGTTCGGACAACGGCCGACGCCGAGGTGGCCAGTCATGCATTCGCGTTGCAGTGGGAGCCACTGAGTTTGGCCGTGCAGGGTTCGGACGGGCAGGCCAGCGATACCGGTCCAGTCTTGATCATTGGTGAGTACGCTGCTGCCGACGAGTTGCTTCACGCAATATACGACGGGCTCTCGCGCCGGGCATCGCGGTGCCGGCTGGTGTTGGCGAATAGTGAGCCGGAAATCGTCGATGCGTTGTCAGATAAGGCTGTTTCGTGGGACACGGTGGTTGTGGTGCACCCATCGCGTTCGTGCGACGAGGCGTTGTCCGACCGCGAGCAGCTGGAGTTGGCGCAGTCGCGGCCACTGTTCGTCGCCGAGGTTGTCAAGCGGTTGTCCGCGCGCGGTGATACCGGCAGTCCGCGGCTGTGGATTGTCAGCCGTGGTGCTCAACGGGTGGCTGACGGCGAGTCGGTGACCTTGGCACAGACCACTCTTCGCGGTATCGCCCGGGTGCTCATGTTCGAGCACCCGGAGCTCAAGACCACCATCGTCGACATCGACGGGGAGGGCACCGGGTCAGCTGAGGCTTTGATCAGCGAGTTGTGCGCGAACCGCAGCCACGATGAGGTGGCCCTGCGCTGTGGCCGCAGGTATGTGAATCGGCTTGTGCGCGCACCCGTTTCGAGCAAGGGCGGTTTGGCTGCTGAGCCGCGCCGGGTCACGGTGGATCTCGATCGTGGTGGGGCGGTGCGGTTGCAGATCGCTGAGCCCGGGCAATTGGACACGTTGGCGGTCCATGCGGTCAGGCGTGTGCGGCCGGCAGCGGGTCAGGTCGAGGTTCGAGTGGCGGCCGCAGGGCTTGATTCCGGCGACGTCAACACGGCCATGGGTTGGTGCTCAGCGCGGGAGGACGATGCACCGACGCTCGGTCACGAGTGCGCCGGTTATGTGACCGAGCTCGGACCCGGAGTGGATTCGGTACACATCGGGCAGCGAGTCATCGCCTTCGGGCCCGGTTCGCTGGCGTCGCACATCACCACGTCCGCCGACGTGGTGGTGCCGGTGCCCGACGCGTTCACCGACCGGGAAGCGGCGGCGGTAGGGATCGCCTTCATGACGGCCTGGCACGCATTGAGTGATGTGGGGCGGCTTGCCCCCGACGAACGGGTGTTGATTCATTCCGGCGCGAGCGATGTCGGTCTGGCGGCGGTGTCGATCGCCAAGGCGATCGGCGCGCGCATCTCTGCGACGGCCCGCTCGAGGGCACAGCGAGAGATGTTGGCGCAGTTAGGACTCGAGTTCGTCGGGGATCCGTGCGATGCGGAGCTCGCCGCGAAGATTCGTGCCGGCACCGAGCGTCAGGGTGTGGATGTCATCCTCAATTCGCTGGGTGCCGAATCGATTGACGGTGGCATCGAGATGTTGGCACCCGGTGGGCGCTTTGTGGAGCTGGGTGGACGCGGCGTCTACGCCGGTGCACAACTGAGCCTCGGAGCGCTGGCCAAGGGCGTGTCTTTCGCGGTAGTTGACCTGGATCTGCAGCTGCGCCTGCACGCGCGCCGCTATCGTGCGCTGCTGCGGGAGATTCTGCAACGGCTGGAGCTCGGCGAGCTGCAGATGTTCCCCATTACCGAGTTCGGTCTCGACCGCGCCGTCGATGCCTTCGAGACGATGGCATCGGACACCCACATCGGCAAGATCGTCATCTCCGTGCCGGCCGCCGGCACTGCGCCGGCACTGGCCGCGCCGCCGGCCCGTCCGCTCGTCCGCGCCGACGGTGGCTACATCGTGGTGGGCGGCATGGGTGGCCTGGGGTTCCTGGTGGCGCGCTGGCTGGTGGCGCAGGGCGCCGGTCTGGTTGTGCTCAACGGGCGTTCGGCACCCGACTCCGAGGTTTCAGCCGCAATCGCAGAGATGAACGCCGATGCCGGCCGCATCCGCGTCGTGACGGGTGACATCGCCGAACCTGACACCGCGGTGCGGTTGGTGGCCTGCGTGGAGAACGCGGGGCTGCGGCCGGCCGGCGTGGTGCACGCCGCCATGGCGCTGGCCGACGAGCTCGTATCGAACATCTCGGCCTCGGCGGCCGCACTCGTGTTCGCTCCGAAGGTGGCCGGGCACTGGTGGCTGCACAAAGCCACCGAGCATCTCGATCTGGACTGGTGGCTCAGCTTTTCCTCGGCTGCGTCGCTCTTGGGCTCACCCGGGCAGGCCGCGTACGCGGCGGCCAACTCGTGGGTTGACGGCCTCGTGGCGTTCCGGCGCGCTCTCGGTCTGCCCGCTGTCGGGATCAACTGGGGGCCGTGGGCCGACGTGGGGCAGGCACAGTTCTTCGCCGATCGCGGGTTTTCGATGATCACCCCGCGTCTCGGATTGGCCGCCATGGAGTTACTGCTGGCCACCGACCGAGGCAACACCGGCATATTCGGTTTCGACGCGCGTCAATGGTTTCATTCCTTCCCCGCCGCGGCGGAGTCTTCGCTGTTCGCCGGACTGGCCGAGGTGAGCGCTCGGGAAGCCGACCTGGCCGACGCCATCCGCGGCGCGGATCGGCCAGAGCGCCGGCGGCTGCTCGAGTCGTATCTGTGCGACCAAGCCGCCGGCCAACTTGGACTCATCCCGTCCCGCCTGGACCCCCAGTCCACCCTCGACCGCCTCGGGCTCGACTCCCTCACGGCGATGGCAGTGCGCAACCGGATTCAGCACGACCTGGGCGTCGTTGTTCCGGCCGTCCGGCTGCTGGATGGAGGAAGCATCGCCGGCCTCGCCGATTGGCTCGCCGAACAGCTTTCCCACCCTGGCCCCCCGCAGCCCGACTCGGCGGCAGACACCGGCGGTACGGACCCCGGCGTTGCGCCGGAGCCCAACGATGGCGCCGGTTCGCCGTGGATCGACTTGCTGAACCAGGTGCCGGAGGTCTCAGACGACGACGTCGACGAACTACTTCGCCAGGTCATAGCCGCCAAGGGAGCCACAGATGAGGGATAGAGCCATTGACATCACAGGTCTGTCAGCCGAGGAGAAGCGCGCGCTGTTGTCGCGCCTGCTCATGGAGAAGGCGGCGGCTTCGGCGTCCGCGCATCCCTTGTCATACGGGCAGCAGGCGCTGTGGTTCATCCATCAGCTTGCGCCTGACAACCCGGCCTACACCATTTCCTACGCCGGCCGGATCCGCGGCGACCTCGATATCGCAGCCCTGGAACGCGCCGCGCAAGCGCTGGTCGAACGGAATGCCATCCTGCGGACCACCTTCGCCATGCGCGACGGCCAGCCCGTTCAACTCGTCCACCCGCAGTGGCCGGTGCGCATCGCGCGCCAGGACGTGGATCCAGAGCAGGTTGACCAGTGGATACGGCAGGAATCCTGTCGTACGTTCGACCTGCAGACCGGGCCTGTCATCCGGCTGACGCTGCTTCGCGTGTCTCCCGAAGAGCACATCCTCGTCTTGGCCGTGCACCACATCGCCGCCGACTTCTGGTCGATCGACCTGATCCTGGACGAGCTGTGCAAACTGTACGGCGCAGAGCACGGCGCGGCCGCGCCTCCGCTTTGCCCCGAGCAATACGTCAATTACGCGCAGCGGCAGCAGCGACTGTTGGCGGGCTCAGAGGGCGATCGCCTCTGGAGTTACTGGCGCAGTCAGCTGGACGGTGAGCTGCCCAAACTCGGCCTGTACACCGACCGGCCGCGACCTGCGACTCCCACGCACCGCAGCGGCTTGGCGCGGTTCGGCATCGACGGTCACCGGGCGTCCGGTCTGCGGGACGTGGCACGCAGCGCCGGTGCGACACCCTACATGACATTTTTCGCCGCCTACGCCGCGTTGCTGCACCGTTACACCGGCCAGGACGACCTCCTCATCGCATCACCTTTCGCGTGCCGCGAAGGGGTGGAAATGGAGGGCCTGGTCGGCTATGTCGCAAACCCGGTGGTGCTGCGCGCCGACTTGACCTGTGACCCGGCCTTCTTGTCTCTGGTGGGACGCGTCAAGCAGACAGTCCTCGGCGCGCTCGCGCACCAGGACTATCCGTTCGCTTTGCTCGTCGAGCGGCTCCGCCCGTCGCGCGAGCTCAACTACACACCGATCGTCCAGGTCTCGTTCGCGTGGGAACAGCCCCGTCGGTTCCAGGAGCACGCCGACGGCGACCCACGCCGGAAAGGGCTTGCACTGGAGACCGTTCACGTCGGGCAGGGCGGTGCTGCCTTCGACTTGATGATCCAGGTAGCTGACGCCGACGGGGAGTTCACGTGCGACCTGTATTACAACGCCGACCTGTTCGACGACGCGACGATCGAGCGAATGGTGGGGCATTTCAGGACGCTGGTGGACGGGATCATCAGCGATCCCGCCAGCCGCTTGTCGCAGCTGCCGCTCCGCACCGAGACGGAGTGCCGCCAGCAGGCCGCCTGGAACGACACCCGGGTGAGCTACGACGCCCCGGACTGCTTGCACGACATGGTGGCCGAAATCGCGCGGCGCACTCCGCATCAGGTCGCCGTATCGTTCGGTGACCACGAAACGACGTACGCGGAGCTCGACCGCCGGGCGAATGCGCTCGCGCATCAGCTGCAGGGCCTGGGGGTGGGTCCCGACACTATCGTGCCGGTGCTCATGGACCGCTCGGCAGAATTGGTCGTGGCCCTGTTGGGCGTGCTGAAGGCCGGCGGCGCCTTCATGCCACTGGATCCGGCGCATCCCACCAACCGCGTCGCAGCAATGTTGGCAAACGTGCGCGAAGCGCCCGTCTGCCTGATACACCTGCGATACCTGGACACCGTGGAGTGCTTCACCGGTCAACGCCTCGCCGTCGACTCGTTGTCCATGCCGCCGACAGCAGACACCGTGACCGTCGACGCGGGTACCACCTCGACCCACCTTGCCTATGTGGTGCATACCTCCGGCTCTACCGGCACGCCCAAAGGTGTGCTCAACACGCACGGGGGTATTCGCAACCGGCTGTTGTGGATGCAGGCGCAGTACCAACTCACGCCGGATGACCGGGTGCTGCACAAGACTCCGGCGAGTTTCGACCCCTCGATATGGGAGATCTTCTGGCCCCTCATCGTCGGCGCCCGGCTCGTCATTGCCGAACCGGAAATTCACAAGGATGCCGTCGGACTGATCCGCACCATCGTTGATCAAGAAGTCACCACTGTGCATTTCGTACCCTCGATGTTGCGCTCCTTCCTCGGCGGGCCCGGTGTCACCGACTGTGCCCGGCTGCGCCGCGTCTTCTGCAGCGGCGAAGTCCTGCCCTATGACCTGCAGGAGCAATTCCTGGCAACGCTGAGCGCCGAGCTGTACAACCTGTACGGTCCGACTGAGGCAGCGATCGACGTCACGCACTTTCACTGCGAGCGCGGCGAGTCTCGCTCACCGGTGCCGATCGGGCGACCGATTGCCAACATCGGCATTTACATCCTCGACACTCATGGGCAACCGGTGCCGGTCGGCGTGCCCGGCGAGTTGTGCATCGGCGGGGTCGGGGTGGCGCGCGGTTATCTGAATCAGCCGGCGGCAACGGCGGCCAGCTTCCTGCCCGACCCGTTCGCCGGGGATGCCGACCAGCTCATGTACCGGACGGGTGACATGGCGCGGTACTTGCCCGACGGCAATATCGAGTACTTGGGGCGCCTTGATGATCAGGTGAAAATCCGCGGTGTGCGGATCGAGCCGGCGGAGGTTGAGGCCGCAATCCAGAAGCATCCCGCGGTCCGGGAGAACGCGGTCGTGGCCAACGAAGACCCGCACGGCACCAAGCGGTTGGTCGCCCATATCGTGATGGAGCAGGATGCGGCGGCGGGTGTGGCCGAGCTGCGCCGGTTTCTCCTCGAGGAGCTTCCCGCGGCCATGGTGCCGGCCGTGTTTTCGGTCGTCGAGTCGCTGCCGCATACATCGAGCGGAAAAATCGATCGCCGGGCGCTGAAGGCGGCGGGCGAGGCGGCACCGGTGACCGGGCCGGAGTTCGCCGCACCGCGGACACCCGCCGAAAAGATTCTCGCGCAAATCTGGCGTGAGGTGCTCGATCTGGAAACGGTTGGCGTGCACGACGACTTCTTCGCTCTGGGCGGCTCCTCGAGCCACAGCCTGGAGGTGACGGCGAAGGCGAACGCAGCGAACCTACCGCTGCAACCGGAATCGGTGTTCGCGTTCGGCACCATCGCCGAGCTGGCCGCCGAGTACGGCTCCGCGACGCAGGACCTGCCGGGCGTCGCAGAGCCTGCGGCACACGGGAACGCCGGCCCGGTAAACGACCCGGGCCGCACTGCCCAATCGGCCGATGCGGCGCCGGTCCGCGCGACCGGCACGCCACGACGAAACACCGTGATCGAAAGCATCGGCGTGTACTTACCGGGGAAAGTGCTCTCGACCGACGAGGTCCTGGCAGGGTGCGTCAACGAGATCGGCATTCCGTTGGAACGCCTGACCGGCATCAAGAGCAGAAGGGTCGTCGAGCCCGGCGAATTCTCGATCGATCTGGCCCGCAAAGCGGTGCAGGATTGTTTGGCCCGGTCGAGCTATGCGCCCGGTCAGATCGATCTGGTCATCTGCTGCAACATCTCCCGCTATGACGGACCCGGGCACAAGATCATGTTCGAGCCGAGCACCGCGGCGCGGTTGCGTGACCAATGCGATCTCGCCAATGCGACCGCCTTTGATGTGTCCAACGCCTGCGCCGGCATGTTCACCGGCGTTGCCATCGCCGACGCATTCCTGCAGGCCGGACTCGTAGAGTCCGCAATGGTCGTCAGCGGCGAGTACACCAGCCACGTCACGCAGACCGCTCAACGGGAAATCGAGGGGCCCATGGACCCCCGACTCGCTTGCCTGACGGTCGGTGATGCCGGCGCGGCGGTGATCCTCGAGCGCGGTCCCAACGACCGCGCCGGCTTCCACGACATCGATATGGCCACCCTCAGCCGGTACAGCACACTGTGCATGGCCAAGGCAACCAGCGGCGCTCACGGCGGTGCCATCATGACCGTCGATTCGGTCAACCTGACCGCAACGGTGGTCAAGCGATTGGTGCCATACGCCGCCGCCGTGATGTCCCGTCACGGGTGGCACGCCGAGCACTGCGAGCACTTCGTCATACACCAAACGTCAAAGACGTCGCTCAACGACGCGATGGTTGCGATGAACCAAGTGTTCGGGCCGGCTGCCGCCAATCCGCACAACGTCGTGAACAACCTGGCGGAACGAGGAAATACGGCAAGCACAACGCATTTCGTCGCCCTGAGCGACCAAATCCGGGCTGACCGGATCAAACCCGGAGACAAGGTGGTCTTCGGCATCAGCGGCACCGGACAGACCATCGGTGCGGCTCTCTACACTTTCGACGATCTGCCGGCGCGAATGCGCAGGACGCTCAACGGCCGAACGGACCGCAGCCTGTCGGCCCGCCGACGACGCCCGCAGCCACCGGCAACCTCTCGGGTGAAGATCCAATCCGTTGCGATCACCCCCGGTGAGCAGGCCGAACCTCGGAGTGCTATCGACCTCGCCGGGCGGGCAGCCAGGTCATGTCTGAGCTCCAGCGGACTCGACCCGGCAGAGCTCGGACTGGTCATCTACGCCGGGGTCTACCGGGAAGACTTCTTGGCCGAACCGGCCATCGCCGCCCTGGTCGCGCGAGAGCTGGGTGCCAACGAAGACATTGACAATCCCCACGGCCCCAAGACTTTTGCGTTCGATGTGCTCAACGGCCCCGTCGGTTTCCTCAACGCATGCCAGGTAGGCGTGCAGATGCTCGGCGCCGGAAAAGCCGAGCATGCAATGGTCGTCGCCGCCGAAATCGAAAACAACCGGGTCCACCGTGAGCGGCCGTTGTACGGCATCGGCGAGACAGGATCGGCGGTCATTTTGACCAATTCCGAGGATAATTCTGGTTTCGGCCGGTTTGTCTTCCACCATCACGCCGAGTACGGGGCCACACTGGAAACGTACCTGCAGCAGGCAAATGGTGTGAGCTGGTTGCAGATCGACCGTGATCCGAACCTGACAGCCTACTACCTGGATTGCATCCCAGCGGCCGTCGAGGAACTTCTGAAGCTCGACGAGCTTGAGCGCTCGCAGATCGCTGCGGTGTTCCCTCCCCATCTGTCTCCCCCGGAGCGCGCCGAACTGGCTGCACGCCTTGATATTCCGCTTTCACGATTCGTAGACCACGCGGCAGGGTTCGACCCGTTCTCCTCGTCCTTGCCATATGGACTGGAGTACGCGCGGCGCCATGGGCAGGTGAACCCGGGCGACATCGGATTGATCGTGAGTGTTGGTTCCGGCATCGAGGTCGGTTGCGCCACTTACCGATTCGGATGATGAACGCTGCGGTCTGGGACCCGCCCGGCCACATTCTCAGCTATCTGGCGAAAGGCTGCGATCCGCAATGAAGTTTGCCATTGTTTGCTACGGGACTCGAGGCGATGTCGAGCCCTGCGCCGCAGTCGCGCTGGAGCTGCTGAGGCGGGGGCACGAAGTCCGATTCGCGGCGCCACCCAACTTGCTGTCATTCGTCGAGTCGGCCGGGATTTCGGCGGTTCCCTACGGTCCGGACTCGCGTAAGCAACAGAGCGACGAGTTCGCCAGAGACTTCTGGCGAATGCTCCGGACACCGAATACGTTCCTGCGCAGGGGCGCTGACTTCATCACCAAGGGTTGGGCCGAGATGAGTTCGACGTTGACATCTCTGGCACGCGGTACCGACCTCATATTGTCGAGTTGGATGTATCCCGGGATTGCCGCCAATGTCGGTGATTACCACCAGATCCCGGTGGCGGTGCTCAACTTCGTTCCCCTACAGGTCAACAGCCGTCTTCTCCCGAGACTCCCGGCTGCGGTGAGCCGCAGTGCCGTTTCGGCGGCATGGTGGATGTATTGGCGTATGACGGAACGGGCCGAGGAAGCACAACGCCTCGAGCTGGGTTTGCCGGTATCGCCGCCGTCGCGGCCCAAGCGGCACGGCGATCGGGGGTCGCTGGAGATACAGGCCTACGACGATTTGCTGTTTCCGGGGCTGGCCGCCGAGTGGGCCGGCAAGTGGCCCTTCGTGGGTGCGTTGACCATGGAGTTGCCGACGGATGCGGACGACGAGGTGACTTCATGGATCGCCGCCGGTAAACCACCGATCTACTTCGGATTCGGCAGCAGACCGGTTACGTCGCCCGCGGACGTCATCGCCATGATCAGCACAGCCTGCGCACAGCTCGGCGAGCGGGCGCTGATCTGCACCGCCGAGAATGACTTTCCCCGAACCCCGCGTTCCGACCACGTCAAGGTCGTGCGCTCGGTGAACCATGCAGCCGTCTTCCCGGCCTGCCGTGCCGTCGTGCACCACGGCGGGGCGGGCACCACGGCCGCGAGCCTACGAGCCGGAGTGCCCACACTGATCCTCTGGTTCACTTCCGACCAGCCCATCTTCGCCGGTGCCGTCAAACGACTGAAAGTTGGCTCTGGTCACAGCTTTTCCAGCACAACGCAGAGATCGCTGGTCGCCGACCTGAGCGCGATCCTCACCCCCGAACACACCGCCCGCGCCCGCGAGGTCGCCACCGCGATGAGCAAACCTGTCGACAGCATCACCGCTACCGCCGACATCGTGGAAAACGCGGTTCTGCAAAGGAGTTCATGATGAGCGCACAGACCCCGTTCGCGGAGCCACCGAGTCTGTTGCATGTCGTGCTCCGGAACGCCGAGCGTTACGCCGACAAGATTGCCTTCGACTACTGCCGGTATGCACCGGGCGGGGAGGAACACAGCCAGATCTCCTACCGCGAACTCGACGTCAAAGCTCGCGCGACCGCAGCGGTCCTGCAAGAGCAGGGAGCGGTGGGCGAACGGGTGCTGGTCCTCTGTCCCGCCGGTCTGGATTTCCTCGTCGGCTTTTTCGGGTGCCTCTACGCCGGAGCCGTCGCCGTGCCGGTGCACCCCCCGGTGCGCGACCGGGTAATCGGGCGCGTGTCGTCGATTATCGCGAATGTGCGTGCGCGCTTCGTGCTTACCACCACGGAAGTGCAGGCGAAGGTCAAAAGTGTGGTGGACGGGTTGGCGGAAGGGAGTTCTCTGCAGTGGTATGCGGTGGACGCGGTAAACCCGGAGGCCGCCATTGATTGGACAGCGCCGGACGTCGACGCGAGCGCGACGGCCTTCCTGCAGTACACCTCGGGTTCGACCAACACGCCGAAGGGCGTGATGGTCACCCACCGCAACCTGCTGTGCAACTTGGAAACCATTCGTAGGGCCACGGGTTGGGTCGACTCGTACGTCGCCGTGTCCTGGCTGCCGCCCCATCACGACATGGGCCTCATCAGCATGATTCTCGGTACGATCAGCTTCGGCGGCAGTTGCTTCTTGATGCCGCCCGAAGCCTTCATCGAACGCCCGATGCGGTGGCTGGAAGCGCTTTCCCGCTACGGCGGCACGATCACCGCGGCACCGAACTTCGCCTACGACCTGTGTGTCGAACGCAGCAGCGCGCAAGAACGTGCCGCGCTCGACCTGTCCAAGTGGCTGTTGGCAGTGTGTGCCGCCGAACCCATACGTGCGGCTACCTTGAACCGGTTCGCTGAAGCCTTCGGCCCCAGCGGATTTCAGCCCGAGGCGTTCAAACCGGCGTACGGACTGGCAGAGGCGACCCTGCTCGCGTCCGGTCAAGGCGACTGGATCGTGCCGCTGGTGCGACACCTGAATCCTGAAGCGCTACGCGAGCACCGCGTGGTAGGCGTGGAGCCGGCGCATCCGTCCGCGTTCACGCTCGTGGGCTGCGGTCCCGCACTGTACGGCGTGGAAGTGGCCATCGTCGATCCGGAGACCTTGCGGCCCTGCGGGGACGACGAGGTTGGCGAAATCTGGCTCGCCGGAGGCGCTGTCGCCCAAGGATATTGGGGCGAGCCGAGCACAACGGAACAAACGTTTTCGGCGCACCTCGCCGACTCGGGGCGTGGCCCGTTTCTGCGCACCGGAGACCTGGGGTTCCTCCTTGACGGCGAGCTGTTCGTCACGGGTCGGCTCAAGGATCTCATCATCATCCGGGGCCTCAACTACTACGCCGAAGACATCGAGGCCACGGTGCAGGACAGTCATTCCGCTCTGCTACGCGGCCGCGGAGCGGCGTTCTCGGTGACGCCGCCAGCGGCTGAAACCGAACGCCTCGTAGTCGTGCAGGAGGTGGACCGCGAGCGGATCCGCGGTGCCGACGCCCAGCAGGTCATCACGGCGATCAGAACCGGCATCACCGAGCACCATCGGATACCGGCGCACGCCGTCGTCTTGGTGGAGCCGCTGCGGATCCCGACAACCTCCAGCGGAAAAATCCGGCGGAACGCGTGCCGGCAGCGATTCCTCGACGGTGCGTTCGAGGTATTCGCCCAATGGCACTCGCCCACTGCGCAGCACCCACCACACCATGCCGCGATGCCTGTTCAGACCGCCTCTACAGCCGAGCAGACAGCTCAGAGCGCCGGGCGAAGCGCGGCCGAAATCGCAGCGTGGCTCGTCGTGCATCTGGCTCAGGAGCTGGATCTACCAGCGGCACAGATCGACCCCTCGTTGCCATTCGCGCACTTCGGCCTCGACTCGATACGTGCCATCCGATTGACCTCAGCGATGGGAGTCTGGCTTGGCTGCGAACTGTCGCCAACCCTCACCTTGGAGCATCCGACGATCGAGCTCCTATCCCGATATCTGGCCGAGCACCGGGGTGACGACCTGACCGCCACCGAGGAGGTCGAGACCATCGTCGCCGGCACCGCCGGCCCGGTTGAGCCGGTCGCCGTTATCGGCATCGGTTGCCGGTTCCCCGGTGCTGACGGGCCCTTTGCGTTCTGGGAACTCCTGCGCGACGGGGTTGGCGCTGTCACCGACATTCCGCCGGGCCGCCGCGGTACCGAACCGGCGGATGCCGCCGCCGATCTTCGGGGCGGCTTCCTGCAGCAGGTCGACCTGTTCGACGCCGACTTCTTCGGCTGTTCACCCCAGGAAGCGGCCCGCATGGGCCCGCAGCAACGCCTGCTGCTGGAGGTGGCGTGGGAGGCTTTGGAAGACGCGGGGCAAGTGCCGGACCGCCTCGCCGGGAGTCGCACGGGCGTCTTCATCGGCACCTCCGGGAGCAATTGCGACAACCGCACGGACCGCACTGCCGCGGACCGACTGTCCTGCACCTTCGACTTCCGCGGACCAAGCATGGCGATCGACGCGGGCGGCTCGTCCGCCCTGGTCGCCGTTCACCAGGCATGCCGCAGCCTGCACGACGAAGAGTCCACGCTGGCCCTGGCCGGCGGGGTGAACATCATCGCCTCCCCCCCGATCGCCGGGGCCCGCACGGACGGATGCGTCGCCGGTGAAGGCGCCGCCATCGTCATCCTCAAGCCATTGAGTCGAGCCCTGGCCGACGGTGACCCCATACACGCGGTGATCCGCGGCAGCGCCATCAACCACAGCGGACGTACGAACGGGTTGAGAGCACCCGGTCGCGAGTCACCGGAAGCGATCTTGACCGGGGCCTACCGGCGCGCCGGTCTGTCGCCCGGGATGGTGCAGTACGTCGAGGCAGACGATACGGCGACGGCGCTCGCAGACCCCGTCCGGGCGGCAGTTCTCGGCACGATCCTCGCGCAGGGTCGTGCGCCGCGCAGCCGGTGTCTGATCGGTTCGGCCACGGCCAACATCGGGCATCTGGGGCCGGCTGCCGGCGCGGCAGGGTTGGTCAAAGTCGTGTTGGCGCTGCGCCACCGCGTGATCCCGCCGAACCCACCCGCGGCGCAGGATGAGCACCACCTCTCGCTCGACGGTCTGCCGGTGCGCATCGCACACGAGTCGATCCCATGGCCCGCCGGACGGGCAGTCGCCGGCGTCAGCTCGCTCGGCGTCGACGGCGTCAACGCGCATGTCGTGCTGACGGAGGCTCCGCAGGTTCGGACCCCTGAGCCGGACAATGACACCGAGCCACGCCGCGCAGAGCTACTTCCGCTGTCGGCGCGTTCGCCCGAGGCTCTGGCCGAGTTGGCCGGTCGTTACCGCACCGCTCTCGAGTCCGGGATACCGGCGGACGACCTGTGCTACACCGCCGGCGTGCGCCGCGGACACTACGAATACAGACTGGCCGTGACCGGCCACTCCGGCGCGCAGCTGTGTGAGTCGTTGACCGCGTACCGGGCGGGAGTGCCTCAATACGGATTGTCCGCCGGACATTGTTTCGCCGATCAGCGACCACGCCTGGTGTTCATGTTCTCGGGCCCGGCATCGCAGTGGTTCGGCATGGGCCGGCAGTTATATGACGAAGAGCCGGCATTCCGGGAGGCTCTGGCGACATGCGACGCCGCCGCCCGCCCGCACTTGGCGGCATCCCCGTTGACGCAGCTCCTCGACGGCGGCGCCGGGTCCCAGTCGGGGCTCGACGAGGTAGTCATGGCTGAGGTCGGGCTGTTCGCAGTCCAGGTCGCGCTTTGCGCGCTGTGGCGGTCCTGGGGTGTCACGCCTCACGCCGTAATCGGGCACGGCAGCGGTGAGGTGGCAGCGGCGCACGTTGCGGGAGCCCTCAGCCTTGACGACGCCGCGCGGGTGGTGTGCAGGCGCGCCAGCATGACTCGGCGAGCCAGCGCGGCCGGCAAGAAGGACATGGCTCCCCACGACCTGCACGCGGACGCCTTTGGCCGCGAACTCTCCGGGATCCGGTCCGTCCCGGCCACCGTGCCCATCTACTCGACTCTCAGTGGCGACCGGCTGGCCGAAGGCGCGCTGGATGCCGACTACTGGGTTGACAATCTGCGCGCCCCGGTGCGCTTGTCTGAGTCGATACAGCGCCTGTTGGAAGCCGGGTTCGACACGTTCCTCGACATCAGTCCGACTTCCGTACTACTGGATGCGGTTCGCGAGGCCGCCGAAGGTCGCGGTGCGGACTGCACCCTCCTACCTTCACTGCGGCGCGACGCCCCGGAACGGGCCACCATGCTGGTCGCCCTGGGCACTCTTTATGCACACGGGCAACCGGTTGCCTGGGAGCGGGTGCACCCGAAAATCGGCCGCTACGTGGCCGCGCCCACGTATCCGTGGCAGCGCGATCGTGTCCGGCCGGACGGCGCAGCCGCCATGGACGCCGCGGCCGGCACCGCTGCGCCCCGCGCGCTGAAGGAAGCCGAGGACGGCTCCAGCTCAAGCTGGTTGGACCTGCTCGACCAAGTCGAGAACGTTTCCGACGACGACGTCGATGAATTACTTCGTCAAGTCCTGACCGCCACCGACGGGCAGGAAGACGGGCAGCGCAACGGGTGATCCGGTTCGGCACTTGACACCTGAGTCCGACAGCGACTTCGCTTCGCCTTATGCCGAATCCCGCGCGCGACACGAACTTTGAAACCGTCCTCTACGCCACCGCCGGCCCGGTGGCCACGATCACGCTGAACCGCCCCGAACAGCTGAACACGATCGTCCCCCCCATGCCCGACGAAATCGAGGCGGCCATCGGGTTGGCCGAGCGCGACCAGGACATCAAGGTGATCGTGCTGCGCGGGGCCGGACGCGCCTTCTCCGGGGGTTTCGACTTCGGCGGCGGCTTCCAGCACTGGGGTGAAGCGATGATGACCGACGGCCGGTGGGACCCGGGCAAGGATTTCGCGATGGTCAGCGCGCGCGAGACCGCGCCGACACAGAAGTTCATGGCCATTTGGCGGGCCTCCAAACCGGTGATCGCTCAGGTGCACGGCTGGTGTGTGGGCGGGGCCAGCGACTATGCACTGTGCGCCGACATCGTGATCGCCAGCGAGGACGCGGTGATCGGTACCCCCTACAGCAGGATGTGGGGGGCGTATCTGACCGGCATGTGGCTCTACCGCTTGAGCCTGGCCAAGGTCAAATGGCATTCGCTGACCGGTCGGCCGCTGACCGGTGTGCAGGCCGCCGAGATCGAGCTGATCAACGAGGCCGTCCCGTTCGCGCGACTGGAGGCCCGGGTCAGGGAAATCGCGGCCGAGCTGGCGCAGATCCCGTTGTCGCAGCTGCGCGCGCAGAAGCTCATCGTCAATCAGGCTTACGAGAACATGGGCCTGGCGTCCACTCAGCTGCTGGGCGGGATCCTCGACGGTCTGATGCGCAACACCCCCGATGCGCTCAACTTCATCCAGACCGCACAGGCCCACGGGGTGCGGGCCGCGGTCGAACGCCGCGACGGCCCGTTCGGCGATTACAGCCAGGCTCCGCCGGAGCTGCGACCGAACCCGTCACACGTGATAGTTCCTGATGGCGACGGGTAGTAAGATCGGCTAGGGAAAACCGTCCAACCGTTCGTCGCAACGTCGAAAGTGCTACGGTAATTAATATGTCTCGGTTACGTAACGCCCTGCGTGGGGGCGCTTTCCTCGTTGCTCTCGCGATCTCCGCCGTGGTCCTCGCGGGGTTCTTCCCCAAGGCCGCAGTAGCCGATTCGACGGAGGATTTCCCGATTCCTCGCAGAATGATCGCGACCACGTGCGACGCCGAGCAATATCTGGCCGCTGTGCGGGATACGAGTCCGGTGTACTACGAGCGGTACATGATCGACTTCAACAACCACGCCAACCTTCAGGACGCGACGATCAACAAGGCGCATTGGTTCTTCTCGCTTTCCCCGGCGGAGCGCAGGGACTACTCCGAGAATTTCTACAACGGCGACCCGCTGACGTTCGCCTGGGTCAATCACATGAAGATCTTCTTCAACAACAAAGGCGTCGTCGCCAAAGCCACCGAGGTCTGCAATGGGTACCCGGCAGGCGATATGTCGGTCTGGAGCTGGGCGTAAGGCACTTCCGGGATAGTTCATCACCCAAGGAAGGTGTGGACATGGGCGCACTGAGGTTCGTCGGCGTGGCGTTGGCGACGGCGGTCGTTTTCATCACGGTACTGTTCGGAAGTGGCCCCGCGCATGCCGATAGCGACCTTGGAAAAGAGTGCTCGCCGGAAGGCGCGAAGGTCTGGGGTAATCCCGGACCGATCTATTGCGAACGCCAGGCCAACGGGCAACTGCAATGGGTCTCCATTCCCGTCTCGGCATTGTGCGTGGCGTTCTGCGTGAATCGGCCCTAGCGGGGTCCACCGGTTGTATCCCCGCAGACACCTTCGGCATGACGGTGTCGGACCGGCCGGCTCGAGGCCGCCCGTACGCCTCTCGGGTTTCGCACACATAGCAGATTCATCGGTTTTTTTCCCCCGATTGGGGGACACGATATTCATCCCATCAGGGGCCGTTTGGTGGACATATAAGACCGGGTGACCAGGGGAATAGTGATAGCTGCCACTACAAAGTACGGTTTCGCGAAGGTGTGACAACCGCCCGACCGCTTTAAATACATCATTCGGCCCCTTGCCGCGGCAGGGCAAACCAACCCATAATGGACCTCCGGCCAGCCAAACATCCGCTAGATCTCAAAGCGATGGATGCGACTGCGTTCCGGAAGCTGGAGGACATGGCATGAGCCAAACAACTGGCAACGGCATCCCTGGCACGTTGGCGGCCCTGGACTGGCAGACCATCACCTGCCAATTCGGCGCCGGCTGTACCAACCGGGCGACGTACATCGTCCACCGCCATGCGGTGGATGAATGCAATCACGACCACGTCGACCCGTTCGGAAACGTGGTCGAGATAGTCTGCATCGCCTGCCTCTGGCGCGCCGAGGCCGAGATACTGGTGCAGCTCGACCAGCTCAAGCCGTCTTCGAGCGCCTACTGCCTCACCTGCGGAGCTCCGGTGTCCGAGCTGAGCGACATCATGCGCGACGTCGTGGTGCTGTAACGCTCTCAGCGCCGTTTCACCAGTGCGCCCGGCGGTTGTTCGTCCACGTCGCTGCGGATCAATTCACGCACGGCCGGACGGGGTCCATAGGGTCGCAGCATGCTGCTGGCCGGCCGTGGGCGCACGTGCTGCGGCCACCAGAACCAGCGCCCGAGCAAGGTGGCCAGCGAGGGCGTCATGAACGATCTCACGATCAAGGTGTCGAACAGCAGGCCCAGCGCGATCGTCGTACCCACCTGTGCCATCACGCGCAGTGGGCTGAACGCGAACGTGGCCATGGTGGCGGCGAACACCAGGCCAGCGGCGGTCACCACCGAGCCCGAACCGGCCATCGCTCGGATCGTCCCCGTCTTGAGACCGGCGCGGATTTCCTCCTTGAACCGCGATATCAGCAACAGGTTGTAATCCGAGCCGACCGCCAGCAGCAGGATGATCGCCATCGCCAGCACCATCCAGTGCAACTTGATGCCCAGGATGTACTGCCATAGGAGCACGGAGAGTCCGAACGAGGCGCCCAGCGACAGCAACACCGTGCCGACGATCACGAAGGCCGCCACGACGCTTCGGGTGATCACCAGCATGATCACGAAAATTAGTGTGGCAGCCGATATTCCGGCGATCAACAGATCGATGTTGGAGCCGTCGTGCATGTCCTTGTACGTCGCGGCGGTACCGCCGAGGTAGACCTTGGCTCCCTCCCAGGGCGTGCCCTTGATCGCCTCGTGCACGGCCCGCTTGATCGGTTCGATGAGGTTGATGCCTTCGGGAGAGGCGGGGTCGCCCTCATGCGAGATGATCAATCGGACAGCGTGGCCGTCCGGCGAGATGAACTGCTTGAGACCCCGCGCGAAGTCCGGGCTCTGGAACGCTTCCGGCGGCAGGTAGAACGTGTCGTCGTTCTTCGCTCTGTCGAACGCGTCCCCTTGTGCGGTGGCGTTGTCGGCCTGCGCTCTGGCCTGGTCATTGAGACCCATAGTGGTCGCATAGTTCGACATGATGGTGTCGAGATTGCGCTGCTGGCTCTCGATCTGCGGTGGTATCAATGCCACGAGCTTGGGCTGAATCGCATCCAGCCTGTCCAGGTTCTGACTGAGGGCCAGGATGTTCTGCGCCACCTGGTCGATTCCGTCCAGCGCATTGAAGATGGACCGCAGCGCCCAGCAGATCGGGATGTCGTAACAGTGCTTATCCCAATAGAAAACGCTACGAATCGGTCGGAAGAAGTCGTCGAAGGTGGCGATGTCGTCGCGCAACGCCTCGGTGATCTTTACGGTTTCCTTGGTGAGAATGGTGGTTTCGTGCGTCGTGTTGCTGAGGTCCTGGGTGACCTGCATCTGCTCACGCAGCGTGGCCATCGTCTTGCGCAACTCGTCCGCTTGGTTCAGCAGATTATTGGCCTGCTCATCTTGAAAGTGCTGAGTCTGAATCCGCCCTGCGGCTTGGGCGCCCATCTGGAAACCGAGGGTGCTGTGGTCGAGCGGCGTGCCCAACGGCCGGGTGATGGTCTGCACCCGACCGATACCGGGGATGTGAAAGACCGCCTTGGCGACCTTGTCCAGAACCAGGAAGTCGGCCGAGTTACGCAGGTCGTGATCGGTTTCGATCATCAACAGCTCAGGATTGAGCCGAGCCTGGTTGAAGTGCCGGTCGGCGGCCGCGTAACCGATGTTGGCGGGGGTGTCCGCGGGTAGGAAGTGACGGGTGTCGTAGTCCGTCTTATAGCCGGGCAGGGCGATCAGACCGATCAGCGCAATCGCGATCGTGACCGCGAAAACCGGTGCGGGCCAACGGACGATCGCCGTGCCGATCCGGCGCCAGCCACGAGTCTGCAGCTTTCGCTTCGGATCAAGGAGCTTGAAGTATGACGCCACGACCAGCACCGCAGGGCCCAGAGTCAGCGCCGCCATCACCGCTACCAACATGCCGACGGCGCACGGTGCGCCCAATGACTCGAAATACGGCAATCGGCAGAAGCTCAGGCAGTACATCGCGCCGGCGATAGTCAGGCCCGACCCGAGCACGACATGCGCGGTGCTGTGGAACATCGTGTAGAAGGCCTCTTCGCGAGTCTCCCCCAGACCGCGGGCCTCGTGGTAGCGGCCGACGACGAAAATCGCGTAGTCCGTTCCGGCGGCGATCGCCAGCAACACCAACAAATTGTTGGCGAACGTGGAGAGTCCGATGATCTCGTAGTTGGCCAGCAGGGCAACGACGCCTCGGGCTGCCAACAATTCGACGAAGACCATGAACAACACGGCCAGGACGGTGACGAGCGAGCGATAGACGACGAGCAGCATGACGAAAATCACCAGGATCGTGACCATGGTGACGATTGCGACGCCTTTCTCACCCGCGTGGGACTGGTCGGCGAACAACGGACCCGCGCCGGTGACGTACGCCTTGATCCCCGGCGGGGCGGGCACCGAGTTGACGATCTTGCGGACGGCGTCGGCGGACTCAGCCGACAGGCCGTCGCCCATGTTGCCGGCGAGGTAAACCTGAACGTACGCGGCCTTCTGGTCGTGGCTCTGGGAGCCCGCGGCGGTCAGTGGATCACTCCAGAAATCCTGCACGTGCTGGACGTGTTTTCTGTCTTGCTCGATTCGCCTGACAATCTCGTCGTAGTAGCGGTGCGCCTCGGCCCCCAGCGGCTTGTCGCCCTCCAGCACGATCATTGCCGAGCTGTCGGAATCAAACTCCTTGAACGTCTTTCCGACCCGCATCATCGACTGGAACGACGGCGCATCCGTGGGGCTCATCGACACCGAATGCTCCTTGGCGACGGCCTCGAGTTGCGGCGCGACGGTATTGGTCACAACGACTACGCCCAACCACACCAGCACGATGGGCAGTGCCAGCCGATGGATCATCCGCGGCAGGAACGGCGGGATCAGCGGCTGCGAGATTGGCGGCGCAGCAGAATTAGCCTCGGTGGTCTCACTCATGCGGACTTGTCCAGGCAGTAGACGAAGGCGTTTACCGTTTCGTCCGGGGGCGAATGATTCGGAGCCTTGATGACGTCACCGCGTCCGTCGTTGTTGTTGACGAGGAACCGGCAGGCGATCCAGCTGCCGTTTCCTTGCGCCATCAGGTTGGCCGGGATACCGGGCTTCGTTGACTTCAATTCCGTCTTCCACGGTAGGGGCACATTCAGAGCTTGCTGAGGATGGGAGTTTTCATCGAGATAGCTGATCGTCGCCGTGCTGCCGGGCGAACCCCAGACCTCGAGAGTGATCGTCTTGGGGTTGAACTGGTCGATGACGTCACCGGATGAGCCACCCCCGAACGAATCGCTGTGCAGGCCGAAGACGCCGTGCAGTCGGTGCACGACAAATCCTGACAGCGCGACGACGGCCAGCACGGTGAGGATGAGCCAGAACCGGGCGGCCAGGCTCCTCAGACCTTTGCGCCTGGCTGGCTGGCGAGTCGTTGTATTGCCTTCGCCGCCAGCAGAATCCGGGGTCGTCAACGGTTCGGTCCTTGGCTCAGTCGTCGTCATGGGCGCTTCCTAACCAGTGACGAGAGCGCCAACCAATTAGCCTATATGTCAACTTAGTCTCTCTAACCTAATGCACACACAGTAGGAAGTCTCGGCGTAGTGCGCAAAGACCCCGTGCATCAAGACGTTCGCCAACGTGTTCATCGGGACCCAGCAAGCGAGCCGATACAGGTTGCGGTGAGCACCCGGGTGAGCGCAGACGGGAAATCGATGTTCCATTCGGGCGGTAGCACTTCGGGCTCCTCCTGGTACACATCCGAGATCCGCTCCGGAGGGTTGGCGATCTGCCAGAATGCCGCGGCCAGAGAGTAGGCGGCGATCAGCATGTCGAACGCGCCCGAGCGGCCGAGGTCGGGTAGACCCCGTTCGATCGCTCCGGCCAGGGCGACGGCGGCCGCGGATATGGTCCGCCTGATCTCGATGACCCGGTCGACATCCACCTCATGCTCGAGGTGCAGGTGCAGGTTGGCGAGCAGGTCGCAGAACAGCGGATCGGCGGCCAACGCGTTGGCCATCGTCTCGGCCACCCGCGCCGGTGACATGAGGCCCGGCTCCCCGAGTTGCGCGCAAACGGTGTCCGACCACCGCTGCCAGCCTTCCGCGGAAAGGTGCAGCAGCACTTCCTTGTGGGAGGTGAAATACCGGCGGACAGCCGAGTAATGGATGCCGGCACGGCTGGCGACCGCCGTCAATGTCACCGAAGCGACGCCGCTTTCCAACGCGAGTGAGCGCGCTGCCTCCACAAGTGCCGCCGCGCGCTGGCGCTTGTTTTCTTCGGTGCGGGCGCGCCGAAAACTGAGTTGCGCCACGGGCAGAGGATAACGCACATAGCGTGATTTGCGAGGGGCAATCGGAAACGTAACGCACGCGGCATGCCTTAAACTGCACTGATCTAAAGGAAGGAGCAGAGGCGCCTTGGCGCATCCGTGATTTACTTAGGTCAACACGGTTGACGTTCGTCGCGGACGCGGATTACTCAGCGCCATCAGTGAAATTGCGTCAATTCGAAAGTACCTGTCCGGGAGGGTATCGTCCGCCCGGGGCGCATGCGAACGATGAAAGGGACCTCAGATTTTCAAGGTGCTGGCCCGGACGTGGATCTTGGTAGTGATCCTTGCGGTGGTGGTGGTCGCGGGATTCGTCGTGTACCGAGTCCACGGGTACTTCGGTTCCGAAAAGCGCGCGTCCTACACCGACAGTAACCTCGACAACCCCAAACCGTTCAACCCCAAACGAATCGTGTACGAGGTGTTCGGCCCTCCCGGAACGGTCGCGGACATCAGCTATTTCGACGTCAACGCCGACCCGCAACGTATTGACGGAGCGATCCTGCCGTGGACGTTGCGGGTCACCACCGACAAGGCGACCGTGCTGGGTAATCTTGCGGCGCAAGGAGATAGCAACAGCATCGGCTGTCGCATCACGGTCGACGACGTGATCAAAGCCGAGCGGATCTCCAATTCAGTCGACGCCTTCACCTACTGCCTGGTGAAGTCGGCATGAGCACTCGATTGACCACGCTGGGGCCTCCGACCGGAACCTCGACCGGTGCCGGCCACCCCGAACGGCCCCTGGTCGCCCGCACGATCCACGCACTGGCCGTGCCGATCATCCTGTTCTGGTTGGCGGTCGTCGTTGTCATGAGCGTCTTCCTGCCGTCACTGGAAGTGGTCGGACAAGAGCGTTCTGTGTCGCTGAGTCCCAAGGACGCACCTTCCTATGTGGCGCTGAAACATATCGGCGAGTCTTTCAAAGAAGGCAACACCGATAGCGTGGCGATGCTCGTGCTGGAGAGTGGACAGCCACTCGGCGATGAAGCCCACAGGTACTACGACGGCCTCATCCGGAAGCTCCGTGCCGACAAGGCGCACGTGCTGAGTATCCAGGACTTCTGGGGTGATCCGCTGACGGCGGCGGGAGCCCAGAGCAGCGACGGCAAGTCCGTGACCGCTCAGATCAATCTCAACGGAAACCAGGGAGAGCCGCTGGCCAATGAATCAGTGGCCTCGGTGCGCAAGATCGTGGCCGGTATGCCGCCGCCGGCCGGACTGAACGTGTACGTGGCGGGGGTGGCTGCGCTGGGCGCGGACCTCCAGCACAGTGGCGACCGGTCGATGGTGAAGATCACGGTGACCACCGTTGTGGTCATTCTGGTGATGCTGCTGTTCGTCTACCGGTCCCCCACCACGGTGATCCTGCTATTGCTCACGGTGGGCATCGAAATGGCGGCGGCGCGCGGGGCAGTTGCAATTCTCGGGCATGCCCGGCTCATCGGGCTGTCCACTTTTGCGGTCAGCCTGCTGACCTCGCTGGCGATCGCGGCGGGGACTGACTACGGGATTTTCATCATCGGCCGATATCAGGAAGCCAGGCAGGCCGGCGAGGATCGCGAAACCGCGTTCTACACCATGTATCGGGGAACGGCGCACGTCATTCTCGGGTCTGGAATGACAATCGCCGGAGCGACGTTCTGCCTGAGTTTCGCGCGAATGCCCTACTTCCAGACACTGGGCATTCCCTGCGCGGTCGGCATGATCGTCGCCGTACTGGTCGCGCTCACGCTCGGGCCGGCCGTTCTCGTGGTCGGAAGTCGTTTCGGCTTGTTCGATCCCAAGCGGTTGCTGAAGGTCCGCGGCTGGCGGCGGATTGGCACCGCCGTCGTGCGCTGGCCGCTGCCGATCCTCGCAGTCACCTGTGTGATCGCCCTGATCGGTCTCATCACCCTGCCGGGATACAAGCCCAGCTACGACGACCGGGCCTACCTGCCCGCGTTCATCCCGGCCAATAAAGGATTCGCCGCAGCCGATCGACACTTCTCCCAGGCCCGGATGAAGCCGGAGATCCTGATGATCGAGTCGGATCACGACATGAGGAACCCCGCCGACTTTCTGATCTTGGACAAGTTGGCGAAGGGCATCTTCCGCATCCCCGGCATTTCCCGGGTGCAGGCGATCACCCGGCCAGACGGAACCACGATGGACCACACCACCATCCCCTTTCAAATCAGCATGCAGAACGCCGGGCAGGTCCAGATGCTGAAATATCAGCGCTCGCGGATGAACGACATGCTCAAGCAAGCCGACGAGATGGCCAAAACCATTGTGGTCATGAAGCGCATGTACGGCCTGATGGCACAGCTCGCAGACAACACCCACCGGATGGTCAACGACACGGTGGAGATGCAGCAGATCACTGATGAATTGCGGGATCACGTCGCAGATTTCGACGATTTCTGGCGCCCGATTCGCAGCTATTTCTACTGGGAGAAACACTGCTACGACATTCCCATCTGTTGGTCGATCAGATCGATCTTCGACGCGCTGGACGGCCTGGACGAGATTGACGAGAAGCTGAGCAAGCTGGTCGGAGACATAAAGAACCTCGATCAGCTGATGCCTCAGATGCTGGCCACATTCCCGCCGATGATCGACAGCATGGAGAGCATGCGAATCATGATGCTCGCCATGCACAGCACCATGTCGGGGATCTTCGATCAGATGGACGAGATGGGCGACAATGCGAACGCGATGGGTCACGCCTTCGACGCCGCGAAGAACGATGATTCGTTCTATCTGCCTCCGGAGGTGTTCAAGAACGCGGACTTCAAGCGGGCGATGTCGAACTTCCTGTCAGCGGACGGCCACGAGGCGCGCTTCATCATCCTGCACCGAAGCGACCCGGCCAGCGCTGACGGAATCGCGAGCGTGGACAAGATACGCACCGCGGCTGAGGAATCCCTCAAGGGAACTCCTCTCGAGAACGCAAAGATTTATCTGGCCGGTGTCGGCGCCGTCTTCAAGGACATCTCTGACGGCGCGAAATGGGACCTGGTGATCGCCGGTGTCTCCTCGCTGTGCCTCATCTTCATCATCATGCTGTTGATGACCCGGGCGCTGGTCGCGGCTGCGGTGATCGTGGGTACTGTTGCACTCTCGCTCGGCGCCTCATTCGGTCTTTCCGTACTGGTCTGGCAGCACATCCTGGATTTCCGGTTGCACTGGATGGTGTTGGCGATGTCGGTGATCGTGTTGCTGGCGGTGGGGTCTGACTACAACCTGCTGTTGGTGTCGCGGTTCAAGGAGGAGATCCACGCGGGACTGAATACCGGGATCATCCGATCGATGGGCGGCACGGGCAAGGTCGTGACGAACGCGGGCCTGATATTCGCAATCACGATGGCTTCCATGGTGGTCAGCGACTTGCGGATCGTGGGCCAGGTGGGGACTACCATCGGCTTGGGATTGTTGTTCGACACACTGATCGTGCGAGCGTTCATGACACCCTCGATCGCTGCGCTCTTGGGCCGCTGGTTCTGGTGGCCGCTGAGAGTGCGTTCCCGTCCGGCCCGCCGCCGCGCCCTTCCTCTCGACGAGCGACCCACCGACAGGTCGCTGGCCCTGAGTGCCGAACGTTAGCCCCGAGCTCGAAGGGGCCATCCGAGCGTCGCGGGGCTCCGAATATCAGGTGTGCATGCGCACTCGCTCGAATACCGCAGTCACAGCCGGTATATAGACATCGGCCAGCCGACCCGGCCGCCGTGGTGGGTCGGGCCGTTCGCTGGCCCTGGCGGACCTTTGCCGCTCAGCGAGGCGATCCTCGATGTCACCGAGTCGCGCATGCCGGTGCGGCCGCAGGATGCCGCGAGGTCGCGGATCGGGCGCGGGCGCAAGCTCCGGCTGCGACGTCGTAATGAGTTGGGGCGCTTAGGATTCGACGAGGGGTTCGACGGAATGTCAGAGCTTTCCCCGACGGACTCCCAGGATGTTTCGCGGCGGGTTTCCCATCGCAAGGGTTCCCGATGAGCGAGACAAACATCCTGGCGGTGACCGGCGCCTGCGCGCTGGCGGTCGCCGTGGTGCATTCGGCGACCTTCGCGATCAGCCGCAAGATCGGCCGCTACAGCGTGGTCGACGTCGCATGGGGCTTGGGCTTTGTCGTGGTGGCGGCGGTGGCGGCGGCGGTGGGTGACGGGGATCCTGCCAGGCGCTGGCTGCTGCTGGCGCTGGTGTCGATCTGGGGGCTGCGGCTGAGCTGGCACATCCAGCGCAAAACCGCGGGTCAGGGTGAGGACCGTCGGTACGCTGACCTGCTGCGGGGCGCGACTGTGTGGCAGGTGGTTTTCAGGGTGTTTGTGTTGCAGGGGTTCCTGACGCTGTTCATCTCGTTCCCGCTGCAGCTGTCGGCGGTCACCGGGCCCACGCCCACACCGTTGCTGGCCGTCACGACGCTGGGTCTGGTGGCGTGGCTTATCGGGTTCGTCTTCGAAGCGGTGGGTGACGTGCAATTGCGGAAATTCAAGTCCGATCCGGCCAGCCGCGGGGTCATCATGGACCGCGGCCTGTGGTCCTGGACGCGCCACCCCAACTACTTCGGCGACGCCTGCGTGTGGTGGGGGATTTGGCTGATCACGATCAACGGCTGGGTGCCGCTCGCCACCGCAGTCTCACCGCTGGTGATGACCTACCTCCTTGTCGACGTGAGCGGTGCACGATTGACCGAGAGGTATATGAAGGGCCGCCCCGGTTTCGCCGATTACCAGATGCGGACTGCCTACTTCCTCCCGCGGCCGCCCGGATCGGTGCGCCACTCATGACCGGCATACCGGGCCGGGAGGTTGCTGGCGCTAGGCTACCGATCGATGACCGCACCGCTGCAGCCCAGCGACGACCTGGACGCCTTGCTCGCCCGGGTCGCGCGTGGGGACGACGCTGCCTTCGCGGCGTTCTACGACCAGACGAAGACCCGAGTGTACGGGCTGGTGACCAGGGTGCTGCGTGATCACGGGTACAGCGAGGAGACCACCCAGGAGATATATCTCGAGGTGTGGCGGACGGCCTCGCAGTTCGACTCCACCAAGGGGTCCGCTCTGGCCTGGCTGCTGACCATGACACACCGGCGCGCGATCGACCGGGTGCGCAGCGAACAAGCCGGCACGCAGCGCGAATCACGTTATGGCACAGCTAATGTCGAACCGGCGGCCGATGTGGTCGCGGATTCGGCAATAGCGGGCGACGAGCGCCGCCGGGTGGCGCGGTGCCTCGAGGGGCTCACCGACACACAGCGCCAGTGCATCGAATTGGCCTACTATGGCGGACTGACCTATGTCGAGGTGTCGCAACGGTTGGCCGCGAACCTGTCGACCATCAAATCGCGTATGCGCGATGCGCTGCGCGGCCTGCGCAACTGCCTGGATGTGCCATGACCGGCCCTACCGATTTCGAACTACTCGAACTGGCGACTCCGTACGCCCTGCATGCGGTCTCCGAGGCGGAGCGCGTCGAGATCGATCGGCGGGTCGCGGCCGCGCCTTCGTCCATAGCCACCGCCTTTCACGACGAAGTCCGCGCCGTCCGCGAGACGATGGCGGCTCTGGCCTCGGTCAGTACCGCCGAACCGCCGGACCATTTGCGCCCTGCGGTGCTCGCCGTGACGACGCCGCCGAATATGCCGAGTTCTCGTCAATCACGCTGGCGCACCATTGTTTTCGCGGCAGCAGCAACCGTCGCGGTGGGCCTGGGAGCATTCGGCCTCGGGGTGGCGTTGCGGCCGTCACCGCCGCAGACGGTTGCCGAAGAGGTGCTGACCGCACCCGACGTGCGTACCGTTTCAGGTCCGCTGGGTGCCGGGACCGCTACCGTGGTGTTCTCGCGTGACCGCAATGCGGGTGTGCTGGTGATGAACAACGTGCCGCCACCCTCGCCCGGCACCGTGTACCAGATGTGGTTGCTGGGCGCCAACGGGCCGACGTCGGCGGGGACGATGAGTACGGCGGCCGTTTCCCCGTCGACGAAAGCGACGCTGGACAACCTGGACGGTTCGACGGCACTGGCGTTCACGGTGGAGCCCGGAACCGGTTCTCCGCAGCCGACGGGCGCGATCTTGGCTCAGCTGCCGCTGCGCTGAGACTTTGTGCTGAACAGGCCACCGAGCACCGCTACCAGCACGCCGAGCGCCACCAGTCCCGCACCGGTGATCAGTGTCAGGTTGAGCCACCGGTGCAGGCTGTCCTCGGCATGGCCGACCATCACGTCGGCCATCCGGCGGATATCCCCGGTGGTCCGGTTGAGGGCACCGTTGACCGACCGTCCACCGACCTCGACGGCGGCCCAACCGGCCGCACCGACAAGCAGCGCCGAAATGCCGAGGGCGGTCAGCGCGCGCCCGCGGCTACCCGCGACAACCAGCAGCAGCAGCGCGAAGAGGCTGGTGAGCACCCCCGCGCCGACGCTGACCGACGGCCCCCACACAGCCGCGCGATGCAATTGGCCCTGCCGCAGCGACTGGCCCACCGACACCGTGAGCGGCACCTTCAGCGTCTGGGGGACCTGAACGTTGTAGGTGTTCAGCTGCTGCTGGATCGCGGTGTCCTTGAGCATGGGAGCGACGTCGATAGCCCACTGGTCGCCGCCACCCGATTGTGGCGCGCTGAATAACCAGGCGTGCGCGGCTCGATTCACCTGGACGAACAACGGCGGGAACGACGGACCCGCGGCGAATGCCGCAGCCACATCGTGCACGGTCGCACTGTCGACGGGATTGCGGCGTCCGCTGCTCTCGTTGATCAACGCCATCGCGCGGGTGGTCAGCTCGGAGGCCATCGCGGACTGCAACGCCGGATCGCGAGCGGCCTGATCGGCCAGCGCGGCGTAGCCGTCCTGGTCGACGACGTTCATCTGCGCCCAGACCGCCGGAACCGCCAACGCCAACCCGGCAGTGGCGATCAGCCAGCACAACACCGTCGCGAGGAACCGCACGGCTTGGAACCCTACTTGGCGATCCCCCGCACGTAGGCGGCCTGCCCGAGATGTTGGGCACAGTCGTCGATGATGCTGACCAGCCGCGCGCTTGCGGTCACCGGCGGATCCCAGTTGGTGTCCACGATGCGCGCGAGCTCATCGGCGGTCACGGTGTCGACGTACTCCAGCGTCAGCAGGTGCACCGCGTGGTAGTAGCCGAGGAGCATGTCGACCGGCGCGCGCACCTTGGCCACCTCGTCGGATCCATGTCCGTAGCCGGTGTCATTGCGCGGCAGGTCCAGATTGAACCGGCCCACCCAGTCGTCTCGGGTCCACACCTGTTCCACCCCGGCCACGTCGGCCAGCTGTAGGTCCTGGACCCGTGCGCTGTGCCACAGCAGCCAGGCGATGCTGTTTGCGTCCGCGGTCGGCCGGTAGTCGGCGATCTCGTCGGTGAGTCCGTGGCACAGTTCGCCGACGTGCTCGATCAACCGGGTGAAGGCGTCGCGCAGGAGTTCTCGAACGGCAGCGGTTTCGGAGGTTGCCATAGTTTCGACCCTACGGGCCGCGGCGCCGCACCGCTTCGACGTTGTCGCCCAGCGTATCGCTGGCACGGCGCACCGACGCAGTCGTAGATTATTTAGATGGCCTACGACCTTCTGATCCGCAACGGCACCATCGTCGACGGACTGGGAGGTGAACCCTACGTCGGCGACGTGGCGGTCGCCGACGGCGTCATCGCAGCGGTCGGGGAGGTTGACGGCGATGCGGTGAAAGAGATCGACGCGACCGGGTTGCTGGTCACCCCCGGCTTCGTCGATCTACACACCCACTACGACGGCCAGGCGATCTGGTCGGAACGGCTGACACCTTCGTCGGCGCATGGTGTGACCACCGTGGTGATGGGCAACTGCGGGGTGGGCTTCGCGCCCTGCCGCCAGGAGGACCACGAGGTGCTTGTCGACGTCATGGCCGGCGTGGAAGACATCCCCGGCGTCGTCATGACCGATGGGCTGCCGTGGACCTGGGAAACGTTTCCCCAATACCTGAACGCTCTGGAATCGGGGAAACGCGACATCGATGTGGCGGCCTACCTGCCGCACTCCCCGCTGCGGGTGTACGTGATGGGCCAGCGCGGCGCCGACCGCGAACCCGCCACCGCCGAGGATCTCGCCAAGATGCGCGCGCTGGCCACCGAGGCCATCCAGGTCGGGGCGCTGGGTTTCGCGTCCTCGCGTCTCACCATTCACAAGACCGAGAGCGGTGCGCCGATCCCGAGCTACGACGCGGCACGCGAGGAGATCGAGGAAATCGCCCGCGGCGTCGTCGACGGCGGCGGCGGGCTGTTGCAGTTCGTGCCCGACATCCCCGCCGGTGGGTACCAGCCCGTGCTGCAGACGGTGTTCGACGTCGCCGAAGACGTCGGGCTGCCGGTGACATTCACCCTCGTCGTGGGCAACGCGGGCGACCCCACCTGGCCGGACGCCATCACGATGGTGGAGAAGGCGAACGCGGCGGGCGGCGATATCACCGCGCAACTGCTGCCGCGGCCGATCGGTCTGATCATCGGCCTGCAACTGTCGGCCAATCCGTTTGTGTTGTATCCCAGCTACCGCGAGATCGCCCACCTTCCGCTGCCCGAGCGGGTCGCCGAGATGCGCAAGCCGGAGGTACGCGCCCGCATCCTGGCAGACAAGCCGGGTCAGGGGCACCCCATCCTGTTTGTCGCTCAGATGTGGGACTGGATTTTCCCGCTGGACGACAATCCGAACTATGAGCCGAACCCATCGGACAGCATCGGCGCCCGGGCGCGGGCCCGCGGCGTCAACCCGATGGAGGAGGCTTACGACCGGCTCCTCGACGACGACGGAAAAGCCATGCTGTTGGTCGCCACCAGCAACCTGGAACGCAATTCGCTGGACACCGTCGGCAAACTCCTGCACCGCGACGACGTGGTGCTCGGGTTGGGCGACGGCGGCGCACACTACGGCATGATCTGCGACGCCAGCTACTCCACCTACTTCCTCACGCACTGGGCGCGCGACCGCGCAACGGGGCGGTTCAGCGTCGCCGAGGCCGTCCGCGAACTGACCTCGGTGCCGGCCCGCATCGCCGGGCTGGCCGACCGCGGCCGCATCGCCGTCGGGTTCAAGGCCGATCTCAACGTCATCGACCACGCGGCGTTGCGATTGCACAAACCGGTCATCGCCCACGATCTACCCGCCGGCGGACGTCGACTCGATCAGACCGCCGAGGGGTATGTCGCCACCGTGGTGTCCGGTGAGGTGATTGCCGAGAACGGCATGCCCACGTCCGCGCGCCCCGGCAAACTCGTCCGCGGCCGCCGGCCGGCCCCCGTTCCCGTCTGACGGGTTGCTGTACGGCGGCTGGAATTCGGGTTACCGGGTTACCCCGATATGCCCACGGTGGTAGGGCGTCCCGGGTAAGTTTGGGTGGTGACAAGCCCGCATTTCGCGTGGTTGCCGCCAGAGATCAACTCGGCATTGATGTTGGCCGGTCCCGGTGCGGGACCGCTACTTGCTGCTGCCTCCGCATGGGGCAGTTTGGCCGAGGATCTCGCTTCGGCGGTGTCGTCATTCAGTTCGGTTACTCAGGAATTGACCAGCGGATCGTGGCAGGGGGCCTCGGCCGCCGCCATGATGGTTGTCGCCACGCAGTACATGAGTTGGCTCAGTGCCGCGGCGGTTCAAGCCGATCTGGCGGCCGCTCAGGCCGCCGCCACCGCGACAGCCTTCGAGACGGCAGTGGCCGCCACCGTGCAGCCCGCCGTGGTCGCAGCTAACCGCGGCCTGGTGCAGATGTTGGCGTCCACCAACTTCTTCGGAATGAACTGGCCCGCGATCATGGACACCGAATCCGCCTACGAGCAAATGTGGGCGATCGACGTCGCGGCGATGGCGAACTACCACTTCGATGCGTCGGCGGCGGCGGCTCAACTGGCTCCCTGGCAACAAGTGCTGCGCAACCTCGGTATCGACGTCAATGCGAACGGTCAGATCAACTTCGGCTTCGGCAACACCGGCAGCGGCAACATCGGCAACAACAACGTAGGCAACTACAACCTGGGTAGCGGCAACAGCGGCATCGGTAACGTCGGCGCAGGCAACACCGGTAGCGGCAACATGGGCATCGGCAACACCGGTAGCAACAACCTGGGCCTGGGCAACCTCGGCAACAAAAACTTCGGTGTCGGCAACACCGGCACCGATGCGTTCGGTATGGGCCTCACCGGTGACCACCAGTTCGGTTTCGGCGGGTTCAACAGCGGCACCGGCAATGCCGGCTTCGGGAACTCCGGCACCGGGAACTCCGGCTTGTTCAACTCCGGCACCGGCAACATGGGGATGGGCAATTCAGGTTCGCTCAACACCGGACTGGGCAATTCGGGCTCCACCGGCTTCGGCAGCTCCATGGGATACCTGGGCTCAGGGCTGGAGTCTTCCGGCGCGGGCGCTGCCGGTCTGGACGCCGGCCTGGCCAACTCCGCGCACTACGCCACCAGCGGCCTCGGCACGGCGGCGCTGAGTTCCGGGCTGCTCAGCTCGGCGCTGGCCAACACCGGCGGCCTGCACTCCGGCCTGGCGGGAGCGTTGAACTCAGGACTGAGCAACACCCCTGTCGTCGCCCCGTCCTCCGCCCCGGCCACCGCGGTCGACGCCGGCACCCCGGCCGCCGTCTCTGCGAACGCGACGAGCAGCGCGGCGGCCAACGCGGGCCTGAGGACGTCCGCCGGTACCCCCGTGACCGGCTTCGTCAATCCCAGCGGCAGCGACCCGGCAGTGAGCACCACGCTGGGACGTGAGTCGGGCATCGGCAACCCGGCCCTGCCGAACTCGGGCATCCCGAAGTCCGGCTTCTACCCCCCGGCCGAGCGGGACACCGGCGATCAGAGCCGGGTCATCAAGTTCCCGATCCGGTCGGAGTAACGCACGCCTATTGTCGATCTCATGGCGGCGAAGAAGCGCAAACCGGTCGACTTCCAGCGGCTGGCCGATGCCCTGCCGAGCTATCCGTTCGGCTATCTGATCACCGTCGACGACGACTACCGCGCGCATACGGTAACCGTCGAGCCGGTGCTGCGCGACATGGCGGTGCTCGACGTCGGGCTGATCGGCGGAGGCACCCGCACGAACCTGGCACGCCGCAGCAACGTCACGGTGGTGTGGCCGCCAACCGTGCCGGGAGGCTACTCGCTGATCGTCGACGGCCGCGCCGAGACCTCTGACGCGGAAGCCGACACGGTGCGCTGCGCGGTGATTCCCACTCGCGCGCTGCTGCACCGCAACGCCGACGCCCCCTCGGCGGCCAAGGGCTGCCTGCACGACTGCGTGGTGTTCTCACTGCCGGGCGACGGGGGGCCATAGTTACAAGGCGCCGACCCACGGCGCAGCTACATGATTCCGCACGAGCGGCGGCCCGAATTTGTGACGCTCCTCTCGGCGGTGCCCTATCGGCTGCCCGTTGGCCAAGCCGCCAGGCGTGACGACTAGGTCAGTCCCTTCCGGACGAACGGATCGGCTTCGCCGCGCCCGACCGCCTCGTCATGGTTGGCAGCCGCCCGTTCCAGCAGGTCGATGAGCGCCGGCTCGCCGCGAACCTTCTGTTGGTACGTGGGTCCGAGCGCCATGATCTGATCGCGCTCGTCGAGCAATTTGCGGAAGATGCGTTCGCGTTCCTCGGGGTCGTGGGTGTACTCGGAGTCGAGATAAGCCGTCGCGTGCCGGCGGGCATTGGCGATCGCCGTCGCAGCTTTGCCTTTCCGGCTCACCAACGAAGCCATCACGGTGACGATCAGAACGCCGACGATCACGCTCAGCGATACGTAGGTGCTGATCTCGACGACCTTCACGGGCTCGCCACCGTTGATGAAGGGCACGTTGTTCTCGTGCAGAGCGTGCAGGATCAGCTTCACACCGATCAGGCCGAGGATGGCCGCCAGCCCGTACGACAGGTAGATGAGCCGGTCCAGCAGGCCGTCCACCAGGAAATACAGCTGCCGCAGACCGAGCAGCGAGAAGGCGGTCGCGGTGAAGACGATGTAGACGTGCTGAGTGAGGCCGAAGATGGCCGGTATCGAGTCCAGCGCGAACAGGATGTCGGTGCCGCCGATGGCCACCATAACCAGCAGCATCGGCGTCATCGCCCGCTTACCGTCGACCGCGGTGAACAGCTTGTCGCCGTCATAGTGCTCGGTGGTGTGAATGAGCTTCTTCGCGATCCGGACGACGAAGTTGTCGGCTTTACGGGAATCGTCGTCATGGTCCGACTTCAGCACGCTGCCGGCGGTGAGCAGCAGGATCAGGCCGAACAAGTAGAAGATCCACGCGAAGGTATTGATCAGCGCCGCGCCGACGAATATGAAACCGGTGCGAGCGATCAGGGCGAAGGCGATCCCGAACAGCAGCACCTTCTGCTGATCCTCTCGCGGCACCCGGAAGCTGGCGAAGATCACCAGAAAGACGAACAAGTTGTCGACCGACAACGCTTTTTCGGTGACGTACCCGGCGAAGTACTCCGGACCCGCATCGGCGCTGCCCAATACCAGCAAGCCGACGCCGAACAGGACGGCGACGCTTACGTAGGCGGCCGACCAAACCGCGGCCTCACGCAACGTCGGGACGTGCGCCTTGCGCACATGGAAGACGAAGTCGAAGGCCAGCAGCCCCGCGATCGCCAGGATGGTCAGGGCCCACACCCAGTCCGGTACGTCCATCAAATACCCCCTACCACACGAAGAAGCCCGGCTCCGTGCAGGAGCCGGGCTTCTCGTCGACTTCCTAAATTGGTTCGACGCCTCCTCAAGCCGCTGCGCGGCCCGATCGTTGTCGAACGCTTAGAAGTCCATACCGCCCATGCCGCCGGTCGGGTCGCCCGCGGGAGCGGCCGCCTTCTCCGGCTTGTCGGCCACGACGGCCTCTGTGGTGAGGAACAGGCCCGCGATGGACGCCGCGTTCTGCAGTGCCGAGCGCGTCACCTTGACCGGGTCGGCGACGCCGGCCTTGAGCAGGTCCTCGTACTCACCGGTGGCGGCGTTCAGGCCGGTGCCGGCGGGCGAGTTGCGGACCTTTTCGGCCACCACACCGGGCTCCAGCCCGGAGTTGAAGGCGATCTGCTTCAGCGGAGCCTCGAGCGCCACCCGCACGATGTTGGCGCCGGTCGCCTCGTCACCGGTGAGGTTGAGCTCGGCCAACGCCGGAGCCGCCTGCAGCAGCGCCACGCCACCGCCGGCCACGATGCCCTCCTCGACGGCCGCCTTGGCGTTGCGGACAGCGTCCTCGATGCGGTGTTTGCGTTCCTTGAGCTCCACCTCGGTGGCAGCGCCGGCCTTGATCACCGCAACACCGCCGGCCAGCTTCGCCAGGCGCTCCTGCAGCTTCTCACGGTCGTAGTCGGAGTCGCTGTTCTCGATCTCGGCGCGGATCTGCGCCACCCGCCCGGCGATGGCGTCGGTGTCACCGGCGCCCTCGACGATGGTGGTCTCGTCCTTGGTGATGACGACCTTGCGGGCCTTGCCGAGCAGCGAGATGTCGGCGGTCTCCAGGGAGAGGCCGACCTCTTCGCTGATGACCTGACCACCGGTGAGGATGGCCATGTCCTGCAGCATCGCCTTGCGACGGTCACCGAAGCCGGGGGCCTTGACGGCCACCGACTTGAAGGTGCCGCGAATCTTGTTGACGACCAGGGTGGACAGCGCCTCGCCCTCGACGTCCTCGGCGATGATCAGCAGCGGCTTGCCGCCCTGAATGACCTTCTCCAGCAGCGGCAGCAGGTCCTTGACGGTCGACACCTTGCTGGAGACCAGCAGGATGTAGGGGTCCTCGAGGACGGCTTCCTGACGCTCGGCGTCGGTGACGAAGTAGCCCGAGATATAGCCCTTGTCGAACCGCATACCCTCGGTGAGCTCGAGCTGCAGGCCGAAGGTGTTGGACTCCTCGACGGTGATGACACCCTCGTTGCCGACCTTGTCCATGGCCTCGGCGATCAAGTCGCCGATCGACTGGTCACCCGCGGAGATGCCCGCGGTGGCCGCGATCTGCTCCTTGGTCTCGACGTCCTTGGCCGACGAGAGGAGAACTTCCGTGATTTTTTCAACGGCCTTCTCGATGCCGCGCTTCAAACCCAGCGGATTGGCCCCGGCAGCGACGTTGCGCAGACCCTCCTTGACCAGCGCCTGCGCCAGCACGGTGGCCGTCGTGGTGCCGTCGCCGGCAACGTCGTCGGTCTTCTTGGCGACTTCCTTGACCAGCTCGGCGCCGATCTTCTCGTACGGGTCCTCCAGCTCGATCTCCTTGGCGATGGACACACCATCGTTGGTGATCGTGGGAGCACCCCACTTCTTCTCCAGGACGACGTTGCGGCCCTTGGGGCCCAGCGTCACCTTTACCGCGTCGGCGAGGGCGTTCAAGCCTCGCTCGAGGCCGCGACGGGCCTCTTCGTCGTACGCAATTGTCTTGGCCATTGCGAAGTGATTCCTCCGGATTGGGGATGATACGGGCTGACCTCAGGTGGGCCACCCCGTTACTTACGCTGGCCGGGCGCAGTGCCCGCGACGGACGATCACAGCTTCTGGTGCTGGACCTCACCGTCCCGACCTAGCACTCGCCTATGCCGAGTGCCAACGTCATTATTAGCACTCGCCTATGCCGAGTGCAAGAAGACCCCACGAGCGTATGGCCGCGTTCGCCGTGGGCTGAAGAGCGGGCCATGAACCGTCCAACGCTCCGGCACGCCCTCGCTGCGGCACGCGAGGCCTACTTCGAAGGCTTCACAGCGCTGGCGGACGTGACCGACGACGAGCGGCGCGAGTGGTTCGTGCGCCACGACGATCATGTCGTCGCCTAATCACGCAGGACGAAGTCGCCGAGGTTCATCGTGCGGGTTCGCTCGAAGAATGTCCGGCCGCTGAACGGCAGCTGGGTCACCACCTTGCCGCTGGGATGCTGGAAATAGTTGGTGCAGGCCAGCCACACCTTTCCTACCATCGCGGCCTGCACCTCGTCGTTGTAGCGGCGCTGCGCGTCGGCCGTCACCTCGACCGTGCGTGTCCCCTGTCGGCCCATCGTGTCGAGGATGTGGCGGACGAAGGTGGTCTGGATCTCGTGGATGTAGATGATCGAGTTGACCCCATTTGTGTTGGGGCCGTAGAGCGTAAAGAAATTCGGATATCCGGTGACCAGGGTGCCGAGGTAGGCCTCGGCTCCGCCGCACCAGTCGTCGCGCAGGTGCCGGCCCGCGGTTCCGTACACGTCGATGCTGTCCAGGTAGTCGGCGGCCTTGAACCCGGTGCCGTAGATGACGGTGTCGAGCCGGTGCTCGACGCCATCGACGGTGCGTATGCCATGCTCGGTCAGCTCCGCGATGGCGGTGATCTCCAGGTCGACGTTCGGCAATGCGAGGGTCGGGTACCACTCGCGCGACATCAACGGCCGCTTGCAGCCGGCCGGGTAGTCCGGCGTCAGCTTGGCCCGCAGTTCGAGGTCGGTCACTTTGCGTGCCAGGTAACTTCGGGCGAGTTCGGTCGCCTCGCGGGTCTGTGCGTCGTCGACGTCGAAGCTGGATGACTCGTAGGCGTCGAACGCCTCATCGCGCAGTTTTTGCGCCGCCTCGGGGTGGCGTTCGAACTCCTCGTGCTGCTCGGGGGTGAACGGGAAGTCGAATCGGGGCGCGATCCAGATCGGGGTGCGCTGAAACACCGTGAGGTGCGCGGTGTCCCGCGCGATCGCAGGGACGTATTGGACCGCGCTGGCGCCGGTGCCGATGGACGCGACCCGTTCCCCGGCCGTCGATTTGCTGTGGTCCCAACGGGCCGAATGGAACTGCCGGCCCCGAAACCTCTGCGCCCCGGGAATATTCGGAATGTTGGGCACGTCGAGCATCCCGACCGCACTCACCACGACATCGAAGTCGTACTGGCGGCCATCGTCTGCCGTCAGCGTCCAGCGCCTCGAGTCGTCCGACCATCGCGCCGTGGTGATTGCCGTCCCTGGCAGCAGGTGAGCACCGAGTCCGTAGTCTGCGGCGACCTTTTCCAGGTAGGCGAGGACCTCGGGCTGGTTGGCGTAGGTCTTGCTCCAGCGTGGGTTGAGCGCGAACGAGTACGAGTAAAGGTGCGACGGCACATCGCAGGCGGCGCCGGGGAAGGTGTTGTGCCGCCAGGTCCCACCGAAGCCGTCCGCGCGGTCGAAGATGGTGAAGGGGTATCCCCCGGCGGCGAGCTGGATTCCCATCGCGATGCCGCCGGCGCCCGCCCCGATGACACCGACTCGCGGCTTCAGCCCCATTGCGCGAAGTACGGCCGCTCGGGCCGGCTCTTCTCCACCAGGATGAACACCACGCCCCATGGGTCGACGAACCAGATGGTGCGCACCCCCGCGACGTCGGCGATCCCGCTGACCAGGAAGTGCACCCCCTTGCTTTCCAGTTCGACGCGGGTGGCGTCGAGGTCTTCGCAGATCAGCCCGACGTGCGACAGCCCGTGATCGGTCAGGGCCGCGGTGGCCCGCTGCTCCGATCCGCCGACGTTGACGTACTCGATCACCTCGAGGACCCGGTCGCCGTCGCCCGGAAACCCGACTACGGCGGCTTTCATGGTGGGATCGGACACCAGTTCACCCATATCGTCGCGAATGGCGTTACCGGCCATGATGTAGGGCGGCGACAGCACACGCAGGCCCAATACGTCGCGATAGAAGGCCACCGCGGCCTCGCAGTCGGGTACGCACACGCCGGCGTGGGCCAAACCGGTAATCACGTTCTCGACTCTACGTGCGGATAGATCGCGACCTGATCTGGCTGGGTAAGTTGAGCCTGATGACCCCCAATGCCACGAAGAAGTGGTCGCAGTCCGACATCCCGGACCAAACCGGCCGCGTCGCAATCGTCACCGGCGCCAACACCGGGCTCGGTTACCACACCGCCGCTGCGCTGGCCTTCCACGGCGCACGCGTCGTGCTGGCCGTGCGTGATCTCGAGAAAGGAAATGCGGCGCTGTCCCGCATCGTCGCCGCTGTGGGCCGCGAGGCCGCAAGTGTGGACGCCACGCTGACCCAGCTCGACCTCAGCTCGTTGGCGTCGGTACGCCGCGCCGCCGACGAACTCCGCGGCACCTATCCGCATATCGACCTGCTGATCAACAACGCCGGGGTGATGTGGACCCCGAAGCAGGTCACCGCGGATGGCTTCGAGCTGCAGTTCGGCACCAATCATCTTGGCCACTTCGCGTTGACCGGGCTACTGCTCGACCGCCTGCTGCCGGTGCGCGGGTCCCGGGTGGTGACGGTCAGCAGCCTCGGTCACCGCATGCGCGCCGCGATCCACTTCGACGATCTGCAATGGGAACGCAGCTACAGCCGGATCGGCGCGTACGGGCAGTCCAAGCTGGCCAATTTGCTGTTCACCTACGAGTTGCAGCGCCGGCTGGCGGCCGCGGCGGCCCCCACCCTCGCCGTCGCCGCGCACCCCGGCGGCTCGGCCACCGAACTGGCCCGCAATGTCCCGCGCATTCTGCGACCGCTCAACGCGTTGGCGCCGCTGCTGTTCCAGAGTGCGGAGGCCGGTGCCCTGCCGACGCTGCGGGCGGCCACCGATCCGACCGTGCAGGGCGGGCAGTACTACGGCCCCGACGGTCTGGGCGAACAACGGGGCCACCCGAAGCTGGTGCAGTCCAGCGCGCAGTCGCACGATGCGGAACTGCAGCGCCGGCTGTGGAGTGTCTCCGAGGAATTGACCGGCGTCAGCTTCCCGGTCTGATCACGCGACGCCGCGGGCACCCGGTCCCGGCGTCGCACGGACATCGCGCGCCTGCAGCGGTGCGTGTCCGGCTTCACAGCTCAGCTGCACCGAAACCGGCTGCCCACATCGATCATGGTGCAGCACCACCGCCGGTCCGGCCTCGTCGGCCGCCCAACGATCGCCCCACTGCATGAGGGCGACCACAGCGGGCAACAGCTCCCGACCCTTGTCGGTCAGGCGGTACTCCTCGCGCCGCCGGCCACGATCGTCGCGGTATTCCCGCTTCTCCAGCAGAGCGTTGTCGACCAGGGTCTTCAGCCGGGCTGACAGCAGGTTGCGCGCGCATCCCAGCGCGGCGTGGAAGTCGTCGAAGCGCCGCACCCCGTAGAAGGCTTCGCGCAGGACGAGCAACGTCCACTTTTCCCCGACCACCTCAAGCGTGCGCGCGATCGAACAGTTCGACGAGCTGTAGCGGAGACGATCCGGAAGCATTTTCCTAGCCTTTCTGGGTTGACAATCTAAACCCATAATAGCTAGGTTTACAAAATAAACCCAGATATTGAATCGGAGGCCGGTGCCATGCCCATGCTCGATGCGTTCATCCCAGACGGCGCCCTGTCGGCAGCGGCCGAGCACACGTTGTTGTCCCAGCTGACCGACATCCTGTTGCGCAACGAAGGCGCCGACCCCGCCGATCCTCGGACGCGCGAGATCGCCTGGGTATTCCTGCACCGCCCGGCGGCGGTGTTCGTCGCCGGTCGCCCGGCGACTGCGCCGCGCTATCGCTTCATTGCGTCCGTTCCCGAAGGACAGTTCGACGACGATCGCCGCGCCGCAATCGTCCGGGAAGTCACCGAGGCCGTGCTCGCCGCCGAGGAAGGTGCGTATCCCATCGACCCGCAACGGATCTGGGTTTTCCCCAACGAAATCGCCGACGGCACCTGGGGAGGCGGCGGACGCATCAACACGCTCGCTGACATCGTCGGCTACGCGACCGGCGACCCCGACCGGGGTCGTGCATATGCGCAGCGGCGTTTGTCGGATAGACGTGCGGCCAGCATCGCGACCTGACCCTTGGGGGGCCGATAATGGCCGGATGCGGTCAGTGGACGAACACCAGCGCGTCGTCGCGGAGATGATCCAAGCTTGTCGCGCCGCCACGGTCGCGCTGGCCGAGTCGCTGGGATTGGTGCTGGCCGAGGACGTCGTCGCGCCGTTGTCACTGCCGGTCTTCGACAATTCCGCGATGGACGGTTACGCCGTGCGCGCCGAGGACACCGCCGGCGCGACGCGTGAGCGTCCAGTGGTGCTACCGGTCGCCGAAGACATTCCGGCCGGTCGTACCGACGAGCTGCAACTGAAACCCGGTACCGCGCACCGGATCATGACCGGGGCTCCGCTGCCGGCGGGTGCGACGGCCGTCGTGCCGGTAGAAGCCACCGACGGCGGTGTGGATTCGGTGACCATCCGGGAAGCCGCGACGCCCGCCAAGCACATCCGGCGTGCCGGTGAGGATGTCGCCGCCGGTACCACAGTGCTGCATGCCGGTCAGCGTGCGACGCCGGCCGCGATGGGTCTGCTGGCGGCGCTGGGGCTGGTCGAGTTGCCGGTGATCCCGCGGCAGCGGGTCTTGGTGATCTCCACCGGCTCGGAGCTGGTGGCCCCCGGGACTCCGCTGCGCTCCGGCCAGATCTACGAGTCGAACGCGGTCATGCTGGCCGCCGCCGTGCGGGAGGCAGGAGCCGCCGTGGTTGCCACCGCGACCGCCGGTGATGACGTGGCGCAGTTCGCGCAGGTCCTGGACCGGTACGCCGGTGACGCCGACCTGATCATCACCAGCGGCGGCGTCAGCGCCGGCGCTTATGAAGTGGTCAAAGACGCCTTCGGCCGCCAGGGTGATCAGGGCGTGCAGTTCGTCAAGGTTGCGATGCAGCCCGGGATGCCGCAGGGCGCCGGCTTTGTGGCCGGCACGCCGATCGTGACGTTGCCGGGCAACCCGGTCAGCGCGCTGGTGTCCTTCGAAGTATTCATCCGGCCCGCGTTGCGCGCGGCCATGGGACTGCCGGACCCGCAGCGACCGAAGCGGGTCGCGGTGCTGACCGAGGCCGTGACATCGCCGCGGGGGAAACGACAGTTCCGGCGCGCGGTGCTCGACGCCTTGGCGGGGCAGGTCACCAGTTACGGCCCGCCCGCATCGCATCACCTGCGCTGGCTGGCGGCGGCCAACGCCCTGCTCGACATTCCCGAGGATGTGGTGGAGGTGCCGGCGGGTACTGAGCTGCAGGTGTGGGACCTGAGCTAAGCCCGGTGGAACTCGTCGGCGCCATCGAAGGCAGTGGTGCTCGCGATCGCGAACGCCGCGATCACCAGCACCACCGGAATGGTGACCAGCGCCGCCGACAGTCCGGCCCACTGGGCCAGGTGACCGATCAGCGGCGGCCCGAGCAGATAGCCCACCCAGCCGGTCGCGGCGACCAGGGCTATCGCCGAGCCCCCGCTGCCGGCCGAATACGCGGCGCTGAACGTCGTCGGCACCAACAGCGCCACCCCGGCTCCCACACTGGCGAAACCGATGACGCTGATCACCGGATCGGCGACGACGAGCGTGACGCTCATGCCGGCGGCGGCGAGCAGGGCCAGGCCCGGGAGTAACCGCCGCGCCGAAACACGGGCGTGCAGGCGCATCGCGCCGAACCGGATGGCGACCATCGCCAGGGTGTAGGCCGCATAGCTGAGCGCTGCCACCCCGGCCCCGGCGCCGACGACGTCGTGCACGTAGTTCGCCGACCAGTCGGTGGCTGCGCCCTCGCACAGGAAAGACGCGAACGCCACCGCCGCCAGAATCACCACGGTCGGTGTCCAGGTACGCCCGCGCTCGTCCGCGGCGACGTCGGCGGCCTCGTCGTCAACCAGGCGGAGGGTGAGCGGCCCGGCCACAACCAGCACCGCGACCCCCAGTGCCACCAGCTGTGGTTCGAGCCCAGTGCCGGCGCTGACGCAGCCGGCTCCGATCACCGCCCCCACCAGCGCGCCGACGCTCCAGATGCCGTGGAATCGGGCCATGATCGGCGCTCGCGCCAGCCGCTCGAGGGTGCCGGCCTGGGTGTTCATCGCAACATCCAGCGCGCCCTGGAACCAGCCCCACAGCATCAGGCTCAGAAACAGCCACCAACCGGAGGTGGCCAGTCCCACCGCCATCGGAGCCAGCGCATAGCCGGCGACCATGACGGGCACCAGCCGACGGCTCCCCCAGCGCGGCAGCGCCCAGTGGCTGAACAAGGTCGCCGCGACCGACCCCAGCGGCGCACCGAACAACGCGGTTCCCAGTGCCCCGTCGGACAGCCCGAGTGCCGACTTGACCTGCGGAATGTGGGCGGCCCAGGACGAGAACACCACCGCATGAGCGACGAATGCCGCGGTGACGCCGATCTTTGCGCGGCGCAGCGCCGCAGCGGCGCGGAATTGGGTCGGAATGTCAGGACTCCTCGAACAGGCAGGCTCGATGTGTGCTTTCCCCCGGCGGAGCCGAACGAACCACGCCGCGGGCCGGCGCTTACGTAAGATGACCCGCGTGGCACGACGCCCTGGCTCCTCCCAAGGTCCTGCGCACCTGATCGAGTTGGTGCGGGACACCGTACCCCCGATCCACCCGGGCGGACGGCCGTTCATCGGCGCGGGCCTGGCCCTGGCCGCGCTGGGGCGCCGACACCGCTGGGTGCGCCGGACGGGTCTGCTGGCGGCGGGCGCGTGCGCGGGATTCTTCCGGCACCCGAATCGGGTGCCCCCCACCCGTCCCGGCGCCGTGGTGGCACCCGCCGACGGCACGGTCTGCGTGATCGACACCGCCGTCCCGCCCACCGAGCTCAGCATGGGCGAGACGCCGCGCCCGCGCATCAGCATCTTCCTGTCGATTCTGGATGTGCACGTGCAGCGGGCCCCGGTGAGCGGGGAGGTGATCGCCGTCCAACACCGTCCCGGCCGTTTCCTGTCCGCCGATCTGCCCGAGGCCAGCGAGGCCAACGAACGCACCAGCGTGCGGATCCGCATGGATCTCGGAGATGAATGCCCCGAGGTCGTAGTCGTTCAGATCGCCGGACTGGTGGCGCGGCGCATCGTGTGCGACGCCCACGTCGGCGACCGGCTCAGCATCGGAGAGACCTACGGACTGATCCGGTTCGGCTCGCGACTGGACACCTACCTGCCGCCGGATGCGCAGCCGATCGTCAACCTCGGCCAGCGCACCCTGGGCGGCGAAACGGTGCTGGCAGAGTTGTCATGATCAACAAACCGCGAGTGCGGCGCACCGAAGCGCTGCATCTGCTGCCCAGCGCGATGACCGTGTTGTCCATCTGTGCAGGGCTGACTTCCTTCAAGTTCGCGCTTGACCAGATGCCGATACCCGCGATGGCGCTGATCGCGGTGGCCGCCATCCTCGACGCGCTGGACGGCCGGGTGGCCCGCATCCTGGACGCTCAGTCGCGGATGGGCGCCGAGATCGACTCGCTGGCCGACTCGGTGAACTTCGGCGTGATCCCGGCCCTGGTTGTCTACGTGACACTGTTGTCGAAGTGGCCGGTCGGCTGGGCGGTCGTGTTGCTCTATGCGGTGTGCGTGGTGCTGCGACTGGCCAGGTACAACGCTCAGCAGGATGACGGGACGCTACCGCCGTACGCCAAGGAGTACTTCGTCGGCATGCCGGCCCCGGCGGGCGCCGTGTCGATGATCGGCACAATCGGCCTCAAACTGCAGTTCGGCGAGGGCTGGTGGACGTCGATCTGGTTCCTGAGCCTCTGGATCACCGGGACGTCGCTGCTGATGGTCAGCGCGATCCCGATGAAGAAGTTCCACACCCTGGCGGTGCCGCCGAACTGGGCGGCGCCGTTGCTGGCGGTGCTGGCGATCGCCGCGGCGGCCGCGGTGCTGGCGCCTTACATCCTGATTTGGGTGATCATCATCTCCTACGTGTGCCACATCCCGTTCGCGGTGCGCAGCAAGCGCTGGCTGGCCAGACACCCCGAGGCGTGGGAAGACGACAACAAGCAACGACGCGCCGCCCGGCGCGCGACCCGACGGGCCCAGCCGCACCGACGGTCGATGGCGCGGCTCGGGCTGCGCAAGCCGGGCAGGTGACGTGACCCGCACGAATCACCTCACACTCACCGCCCGGCTGAACACTTCCGCCGTCGATTCCCGCCGTGGCGTGGTGCGCCTGCATCCGAGCACCATCGTCGCGCTGGGTATCCGGGAGTGGGATGCGGTGTCGCTCACCGGTTCCCGCACCACTGCGGCGGTCGCGGGCATGGCCACCGGCGACATCCCGATCGGCATCGTGTTGCTGGACGACGTCACGCTGTCCAACGCCGGTCTGCGGGAGGGCACCGAAGTGATCGTCAGCGCCGTCACCGTCTACGGGGCACGCACCGTGACGTTGAGCGGTTCGACGCTGGCCACCCAGTCACTGTCGCCGGCGACGCTGCGCCAGGCCCTGCTCGGCAAGGTGATGACGGTCGGCGACGCGGTATCGCTGTTGCCGCGCGACCTGGGACCCGGCACGTCGACGTCGGCGGCCACCCGCGCGCTGGCTTCCTCGGTGGGGATCAGCTGGACCTCGGAGCTGTTGACGGTCACCGGTGTGGACCCGGTCGGGCCGGTCAGTGTCCAGCCGAACACGCTGGTCAGTTGGGGTACCGCGGTACCCGACCCGTCCCGCGTCATCCCGGCCGTCGACGTTTCGACCCCGGAGATGCAGGTCGAAGAGCTCAAGGGGGCACAGCCGCAGGCGGCCAAGCTCACCGAATGGCTCAAGCTGGCCCTCGACGAGCCGCATCTGCTGAAGACCTTGGGCGCGGGCACCAACCTCGGCGTTCTGGTGTCGGGTCCGGCCGGCGTCGGCAAAGTGACCCTGGTGCGCGCGGTGTGCGCCGGACGGAGGCTGGTGCAACTGGACGGTCCGGCCGTCGGCGCGCTGGCCGCCGAAGACCGGTTGCGGGCAGTCGCAACGGCGGTGACGAAAATCGCTGACGGCGGCGGAGTGCTGCTGATCACCGATGTTGACGCGCTGCTGCCGGAAACTCCCGAACCGGTGGCTGCGCTCATCCTCACCGAGCTGCGCAAGGCCGTGGCCACCGATGGCGTCGCGTTGATCGCCACGTCGGCGCGGCCCGACCAGATCGATGCCCGGCTGCGCTCCCCCGAGTTGTGCGACCGCGAGCTGGGGCTGCCGTTGCCCGACTCCGGGACCCGCAAGGCGCTGTTGGAGGCACTGCTGAAGAAGGTGCCCACCACCGACCTCGACCTCGACGCGATCGCCGCCCGGACACCGGGATTCGTGGTCGCCGACCTGGCGGCGCTGATGCGCGAAGCGGCGCTGCGGGCGGCGTCGCGGGCCAGTACCGACGGCCAGCCGCCCAAACTCAACCAGGATGACCTCATCGGCGCACTGTCGGTGATCAGGCCGCTGTCCCGGTCGGGCAGCGAGGAGATCAGCGTCGGCAGCGTCACACTCGCCGACGTCGGTGACATGATCGAGGCCAAGCAGGCGCTGACCGAGTCGGTGCTCTGGCCGCTGCAACATCCGGACACGTTCTCCCGTCTGGGGGTCGACCCGCCGCGCGGCGTATTGCTCTACGGCCCGCCGGGCTGCGGCAAGACGTTCGTGGTGCGTGCGCTGGCCAGCACCGGGCAGCTCAGCGTGCACGCCGTCAAAGGCTCCGAGTTGATGGACAAGTGGGTGGGTTCCTCGGAGAAGGCGGTACGCGAATTGTTCCGGCGCGCGCGCGATTCCGCCCCGTCGCTGATATTCCTCGACGAGGTGGACGCACTGGCGCCCCGGCGTGGCCAGAGCTTCGACTCGGGTGTCACCGACCGGGTGGTGGCGGCGCTGCTGACCGAGTTGGACGGCATTGACCCGCTGCGCGACGTCGTCGTGCTGGGCGCCACCAACCGACCCGACCTCATCGACCCGGCGCTGCTGCGGCCGGGCCGGTTGGAACGGCTGGTGTTCGTCGAACCGCCCGACGCCGATGCCCGCCGCGAAATCCTGCGCACCGCAGGCAAATCCATCCCGCTGAGTTCGGACGTGGACTTGGCCGAGGTGGCCGCCAGCCTGGACGGCTACAGCGCCGCAGACTGCGTGGCCCTGCTCAGGGAGGCTGCGCTGACCGCGATGCGCCGCTCCATCGACGCTGCCGACGTGACCGCCGCAGATCTGGCCGCCGCCCGCGAAAAGGTGCGGCCCTCACTGGATTTTTTGCAGATGCAGGCCCTGCGCGCATTCGCCAAGGTGCAGTGAGTGACCGAAAACTCGAAACGCCTTGCCGGAACTGGCCAATTCCGTTCACTTTCCCGGGCCGGTGAAATACAGTTAGCGCTTCTACTAGTCGCCCCGGCTTGATGGGACCTGCAGTGTCGCCCTTCCTCATCGCAGCACCAGAGGCGTTGGCCGCGACGGCCGCGGATCTGAGCGGGATCGGGGAGACGGTGAGGGCGGCTACCGCAACCTGGGCGCCGTCGGCTACCGGCATCGTGGCGGCGGCCGCCGATGAGGTGTCGTCGGCTATCGCGCAGTTGTTCGGCAACCACGCGCAGACATTTCAGGCCCTGAACACCCAGGTGGCGCGGTTCCAGGGGCAGTTGGTGCACGAGTTGAGCGCGAGTGCCGCCTCCTACGCGACGGCTGAGGCCGCGAACGGATCGTTGCTGGAATCCTTCTTGCAAGCCGTGCAGTGGCAGTCGCTCGAAGAGAATTTCCTGGGCGTGGTCAACCCGCCCATTCAGGACTTGACCGGACGCCCATTGATCGGCAACGGCGCCAACGGAGCGCCCGGGACCGGTGCCAGCGGGGCAGCCGGAGGGTGGTTGCTCGGGGACGGCGGGGCCGGCGGATCAGGCGCGCCCGGCGGGAGCGGCGGAGCCGGCGGCGCCGCCGGGTTGATTGGCACCGGCGGGGCAGGCGGGGCCGGGGGCGTGGGTGGGTCCGGCGGTCCGGGTGGTTACGGCGGATTCCTGTTGGGCACCGGCGGGGCTGGTGGGGCCGGCGGCTTCGCGGTATCCGGACCCGGTGGGACCGGGGGCACGGGCGGGGCCGGACTCCTGTTGGGCGCCGGCGGGACCGGCGGAGCCGGCGGGTTCGCGGCGAACGGGACCGGCGGGGCCGGCGGGGCCGGTGGAGTCGGCGGACTGCTTGGCGGGCTGGCCGGCGCCGGTGGCGGCGCCGGCGGGGCGGGCGGAACCGGGATCGCCGGAGGCGCCGGCGGGGCCGGCGGCGTCGGCGGCCTGCTTGCCGGTGCCGGTGGCGCCGGGGGCACCGGCGGGCTGGGCAGTACCGGCGGTGGCGGGGCAGGTGGCACCGGTGGCGCGGCGGGCCCGCTCTTCGGCAACGGCGGTCCCGGCGGTACCGGCGGCACGAGCTTGGACGGTAACGGCGGTCCCGGCGGCACCGGCGGCCACGCCGGATGGCTGCTGGGGTCCGGCGGCTCGGGCGGGTCGGGCGGCAGCAACTTGGGCACCGGCATCGGCGGCCAGGGCGGGGCCGGCGGCGACGCGGGCCTGATCGGCTTCGGCGGCGTCGGTGGAGCAGGTGCGTTCTCCACCGGCGGGGCGGGCGGGGCCGGCGGGGCCGGCGGCACCGGGGCCCTGGTCTTCGGCGACGGTGGCGCCGGCGGGGCCGGCGCGCAGGGCGCCCCAGGGTTCGCCGGCGGGGCGGGCGGCGCCGGCGGCAGGGCGGTGCTCCTCGGCATCGGCGGAAACGGCGGGGTCGGCGGTCTCGGTGCGCCCGCGGGCGGCAACGGCGCCGCCGGAGCCAACGGGTTGTTGCTGCCGGCGGCAGCGCTCAGCGTGATCAACGCGCCCAGCCAGTTCCTGACCGGACGCCCGCTGATCGGCAACGGCACCCCGGGCGCCGCGGGCAGCGGCGCCGCCGGCGCCCCCGGCGGCTGGTTGCTGGGCGACGGCGGAGCCGGTGGTTCCGGCGCTGACGGCCGGCCCGGCGGGCTCGGCGGCGCCGCCGGACTGCTGGGTGGTGGCGGCACCGGTGGGGCCGGCGGCTTCGGGGCGTCCGGCCCCGGCCGGGCCGGTGGCATGGGCGGAAGCGGCGGGTGGCTGTTCGGTAACGGCGGTCCTGGGGGGGCGGGCGGCGTCGGCTCCCCCGACCCCTTACGCGACGGCAACGGCGCGGGCGGGGGTATCGGCGGACCTGGAGGCTTGTTCGGCTCCGGCGGGGTCGGGGGTGCCGGCGGGATGACCGGCCAGCTGACCGTTGGTCTACGACCTGGCGCCGGCGGGATCGGCGGGACCGGCGGGCCGCTCAGCGGCCTGGTCGGTGCCGGCGGCGGCAGCGGCGGAGTCGGCGGGGCGTCCATCCAATCCGCCGGCGGTGCCGGCGGCGCCGGCGGCCCGGCCGGCATCAACGGCTCGCTGTTCGGCGGCGCTTCCTACACCATCGGCGGCTCGGTCGTCGGCGCCGGCGGCGCCGGTGGTGACGGCGGCGCCAGCATCAACGGCGCCGGCGGCCCCGGCGGGGCCGGCGGGGCCGCCGGGCAGTTCGCCGGCACCGGTGGCGCCGGCGGTGCCGGCGGATCGGTTCTGCAACCCGCAGCCATCACCTCTGGCGGCGGCGCCGGCGGGGCCGGTGGCACCGCGGGCTGGCTGGGCTCGGGCGGCGCTGGTGGTGCCGGCGGCTCTACGGGTGTGAGCCTCTTCCAAGCGCCCGGCGGCCGGGGCGGGCTCGGCGGCAACGCGGTGCTGTTCGGCTGCGGCGGGGCGGGCGGGCCGGGCGGATTCACGGCAACGGGCGCCGGCGGGGCAGGCGGCGATGGTGGTACTGCCGGCTCGTTGCTGGGCAACGGCGGGCCCGGCGGGGCCGGCGCGGAGGCCAACCCCACGTCGATCGGCGGGAACGGCGGGAGCGGCGGCAGCGCCATCCTGATCGGCGACGGCGGCAACGGCGGCAACGGTGGCTACGGCAACTTGCTGGGCAGCCCCGGCACCGTCGGCACCGGCGGGCTGCTGCTCGGCCGAAACGGAATCCCCGGACTGCCGATGAGCCAGAACCTGCTGATCAACCCGGGCTTCGAAATCGCCAGCCCGTCCACCTCCGGCTTCAGCTCGGTCACTTTTCCGGGCTGGACGGTGAGCGGCACCCCCACCATCATCCCGTACGGCACACCGCGCAGCTATCCGTCGCCGGTATCGTTCCCGTTCCCGGACCTGCCGGGTTTCCTGGGTTTCCCGGCCAGCCCGCCGCCGGGTGCCGGCAACAACTTCGCCGGCGGCGGACCGGTGGCCACGTCCACCATCAGTCAAACCGTCGACCTGACCGCCGCGTCCGCCAAGATCAACACGGGCACCACTCCCTACACGCTGAGCGGCTTGCTCGGCGGCGCGCTCATCGACCCGTCCTCGACGTCGGTGCAGGTGACATTCCTCAACCCCAACGGAGTCACCCTGGGTACCGGCTCGATCGGACCGGTCAGCGCGCTGGATCGCCTGGCAATGACCGGGTTCCAGACACGGGACGTCTCAGGGACGATCCCGGCGGGCACCACCTCCGCGGTGGTGACCGCGACCTTCACCGACCGCAACCCGGTGCTGGGAAACTACAACAACGCCTACGCCGACAACCTGTCGTTCACCGTCGGCGACCCCAACCTCGTCGCGCCGCTGCTCACCCAACCGCACTCGAACGTCGGCCAACTGGACCACGTGTTTCTGATCTACATGGAGAACAAGGGGGCCGGCGACATCATCGGCAGCGTCAACGCGCCCTACCTCAACAGCCTGATCAACAGCTACGGATATGCCAACAACTACTACGCGTTAGGCCACCCCAGCGATCCCAATTACTTCCGGATCATGGGTGGATCGGACTTCGGGCTGATCTACAACGCTCCCCCGAACTCCATCAACGCACCCAGCCTCATGGAGGAAATGGATGCCGCGAACATCTCCTGGGCCGGCTACGCGCAGAGCATGCCCTACCCGGGCGCCATCGTGTCTTCGGGTGACTACTCCGTCGACGCACTGCCCTTCGCCAATTACAGCTACGTCTACAACAACACCCCCACCTACCTGCAGACGCACTTGCTGCCGCTGACCCAGTTGAGCACCGATCTGCAGAACCCTGGCACCACCCCGCGTTTCTCATGGATCGCCGCCAACGGGTCCAACAACATGGAGGGCCCCGTCGACTTCCCGGGTGGCGCCGCCAATTGGCTGGCCAGCCAGCTCACCACGAACCAATACAACGTCGCCGCCGGTGACCAGTTCCTCCAGCACACCGTGTCCAGCATCCAAAGCTCGCCAGCCTGGAACACCGTGGGTCAGAAGGATGCCATCATCATCACGTTCGACGAGGACTACAACAACCTGTCACTGGGCATCGGCAATCAGGGTAACCACATTTCGACGATCGTGATTCCGAATCAGGGTGCGGTGGACTTCGGCAACATGAAGGGCGGCCCCTTCGTCAGCAACTCGTACTACAACCACTACAGCCTGATGAGCACTCTCGAATACGCCCTGGGTCCGGCGCCGAATGTTCGCCTCGACCCGCTAACAAGCAACGACATGTACGCCACTCCGATGAACGACTTCTGGAAGCCGTAACCGGCGACACAGGACGATCAGTCCGACAGCTGAAACTCCACCACCGCGATCACCGACTCCACGGCCTCGCGCAGCGCGGTCAGCCGGTCGGCCGCGGACGCCGCCGACAGCACCGCATAGCGGTCAGCCGGCCCCATCGGAACGCGGGACGCCAAGGCGTACAGCAGTTTTGACGGCTCGGCGGCGTCGTCGCCTGCGTAGTCGAACAACACGTCGCGCTGCGGCAGCTCGATTCCTCGCACCTCGGCGATCCGCTCGAACAGCGCCCACACCCGGTCCTCGACATCGCCGAACTCGGCGGCGGTCACCGGCGGCCCTGGCTCGTCGGGCCACAGCCGCACCCGGGCCCGCGGGTACGGATCGTCGGGCAGCCACTCCGCCACCTGGATGCGTTCGCCCATCCGGCAGTGCAGCGCATACCGCCCCTCGCCGCCGTCGGCGTAGTCGTCGATCGCGGCCAGCGTTCCTACGTCACAGCGCCCGTCACCGCCGCCGACCTCGCGGCCGCGGGAGATCAGCACCACCCCGAACCGCGGTTCGGGTCTGTCCAGGCAGTCCCGCACCAGCGCGGTGTAGCGCGGCTCGAAGATGCGCAGTGGCAGGTCCTCACCCGGCAGCAGCACCGATTCGAGCGGAAACATCGGCAGTTCAATAGGTTTCATCAGGCCGCCTCATTCCTTCTCACCATAACTATGCAGCACGGCTCGGGCAGCGGCCGCGACATCGTGCTCCAGCCACGCGGGCAACGGATCGTCGTAGGCGTGGCGCCGCACCACTGCATAGGGCAGGTCGGATACGGCACGGTACACCGCATCGAGAGCGCGCGGACCGTCGCTTCCGTAAAGCTGTTGCGCCAACTCCCGCACCCGCTGCGCCAACGGCGCGTTCATCGCAGCCAGTGTCTCCCGGAAGGCCCCGTCAGACTGACGATCTACCAGGTCCCCGGGTCGGATGGTCAACAGCAACCGCGCATCGTCGGGAAGCTCGCGGGCGAATCCGATGGCCGCCACGGCCATCGCCGTGGCGCGATCGGCAGCCGTACCGCCCGCGGCGGCGAGAGCGCGCTGCTGAAACCGGTCCAGCGCCCGCAACCACGTGGCGATCACAACGCCGTCGCGGTTGCCGAAACGGTGATACAGCGTGCCCGCCGGGGCGCCACTGGCCTTGGCGATCGCTGCAACGCTGGCCGCCCGTGGGCCCGCGGTCAGCACCAGCGTCCGGGTGGCGTCCAGAATGACGTCGGTTTCGTGCTTCCGCGGGGGTGCCACGATCTAGTATGATCCTTTTATATGGAACGATTACCCTATATCGATGAGCATGCTATCGCGGTTAACGCCGCACCGGCCGAAGCCTGGGCGGCGTTGCTGCATACGATGTGTCGCGACCCCGGTGATCCCGCCACGGTGCCCATCGGGTTCACACTGGAAGAGGCCACACCGCCGCGCCGGTTGGCACTCAAAGGCCGGCACTGGTTCGCGAAGTACCGCCTGGTCTTCGAGGTGGATCCGGAGCGCGACGGTGTCCGGTTGCGCGCGTTGACCTTCGCGGACTTTCCCGGGCTGCGCGGCACGGTGTATCGGGCACTGGTCATCGGCAGCGGCGGGCACCGGATCGTGGTGCGCCGGATGCTGCGGCGCGTCGCAGCCAACGCCAACGGAAATCGAGTGTGCGCTTAGCGTTTCGACAGTGCATCCACTGCGGCGAGATCGCGAAATTTCGACAGTGTGAGCACACTCGAATCCGTGAGCGTCAGATATCCAACTCGGCGACCAGTGCGTCGACGACCGAGCGCAAGTCGCCATCGTGCTCCTCGGCCACCCGGCGCTGACGTTGGTATGACCCGCCGCGGCGCGGAATGTCGGCCACTGCGGCCAATTCGTCAGAACACTTGAGCGACTTGGCGATCGGCTCCAGACGGTTCAGCACATCGTCGAGGTCCTCGGTGACCAGCCGCTCGTTGCTGTCGGCGTCCAGGATGATCACCGCGTCCAGCCCGTATCGGGCCGCTCGCCACTTGTTCTCCTGGACATGCCAGGGCGGCATGGTGGGCAGCGGCTGGTCGGCCTCCAGCCGGCGGTCCAGGTCGACGATCAGGCAGTGCGTCAGTGCGACCAGCGCACCCAGCTCCCGCAGGTTGGACACGCCGTCGCAGATCCGCACCTCGAGCGTGCCGAGATGCGGGGAAGGCCTGATATCCCAACGGACTTCGTCGACGTGATCGATGATGCCGGTCTTCTTCTGGTCGTAAACGAAGCCTTCGAACTCCGACCAGGTCTGAAATTGGAACGGCAGCCCGGCGGTGGGCAACTGCTGAAACATCATTGACCGATTGCTCGCATACCCGGTGTCCTCGCCGCCCCACCACGGCGACGACGCCGACAACGCCAACAGGTGCGGGTAGTGGTTGAGCAGCGACGACATGATCGGCATGACCTTGTTGGCCGACGAGATCCCGACGTGCACGTGCACTCCCCAGATCAGCATCTGACGGCCCCACCACTGGGTGCGCTTGATCAGCTCGGCGTAACGCGGTGCGTCGGTCAGCTTCTGGTTGGACCACTGCGCGAACGGGTGGGTGCCGGCGCAGAACAGCTCCATGCCCCGGTCGCGCACGATCTGACGGGCGGGACCCAGGGTGTCGCGCAGGTCCTGCATCGCCTCGGCGGAGTTTTCGCAGATGCCGCTGACGATTTCGACCGTGTTGCGGAGCAGTTCCTGGTGCACACGCGGGTTCTCGCCAATTTCTGCGATGACGGCGGTGGCCTCGTTGCTCAGGTCCCGCGTCCGTGCGTCGACGAGGGCGAACTCCCATTCCACGCCCACGGTGGGGCGGGGCGAGCGGGCGAAGTCGATGTGGCTACGCGCCCTGCTGGACGGCAGGCTGCCCGGACCCTTACCCGGACCCAATGACACCGCACGCCACCCGCTTGCCGGCGTCACCGGTTGTCATCGTCGTCTCGTCCGGACCTGGGGTCCCGTCGTTCTGCTTGTAGCGATCGGCCGGAATGTTGGCGAAGTTGTCCGCGCCCGCGTGGATGATGATGGCGGTCTTGCTGCCAGACGTCAGGTCGTCCATCGTGAACGCGTCCGTGGTGGTCACCAGCATCCCGGACCCGTCCTTGCGCACCTGCAACGGCGGCAGATCACCGCTGGAAGGGCTGGTGGATCCGGGCAGCTGCAAATGTCCACCGGCCGAAAGGAAGTTGCCGGGCGGGCCGCCGGTCGGGGCGACCGAGTTGGGCTCACACTTGCCCACCTTGTGCACGTGCATGCCGTGGAAGCCGGGCGAGAGCACACCGGTGCCGGTCGTCGCGACCGTCACGGTCGCGTAGCCGTTGGCGAACTCGAACCTCGCCGTGGCGATCTGTGCGCCGTCAGGCCCCTTCAAAACAGTCATCAACGTCTGCGCCGACGCACCGGCTTGCGGACTCGGCGTCGCCTCCTGACGACCCGCGGTCGACGGCGCCGGGGATCCCGTCCAGACCGACGGGGTGGTACCCGGTGTCGTCGTCGCGTGCTGGGGCGACGAGCACGCGCTCACCAGCGCGACGCACGTGACGGATGCGACTTTCAAACCGGCAAGCTTCGACATAGCGCAGAGCCTAACCTGGCGACAGCGAGAGCTCAGCGTCAACCCATCACCAAAACGATGACGCCGGGCGGCTGGTCGGAAAGCGCGGAGATGCGCTTCTCCACCGGCGCCCCCAGCTTCTTGCCGACTGCGTCCGCGGTCGCCTTCTCGCTGTCTTCGCCGTAGTAGACGGTGGTGGCCGAGACCTCGGAAACCGATAGGTTGGTGACCTCGGTGACCTTGAAACCGGCCGCCTTGAGCTCGTCGGCCGTGGCCTTGGCGATGCCTTCCTTCGACGAGATGTTGTAGATGCGCACCTCGGACTCGTTCGCTGCGGGCCTGGTGCTGGCCGACGATGCCGTCGCGGTGCTGCTGGACACGGTCGTGACCGGTGATGCGTCGTCGTCGGACTTGCCGGACGAGTCCAGGGCCTGCCAGCCGAGCAACAGGAAAATGACACCAAGGAACAACAGCACCATCACCATGGCCCGCAGGGGAAGCCCGGAAGAATCCGGTACGCGCTCGTTCATCGAGCCCACTGTAGCCCGGGGTCGTCAGGTCACTTCGAAGCCGAGGCGCCGCGCGGCCCGGGCTTTTTGCCGGCTGGCACGCAGTCGCCGCAGCCGCTTCACGAGCATCGGGTCGGCCGCCAACGCCTCGGGCCGGTCGACGAGCGCGTTGAGCACCTGGTAGTAACGGGTCGCCGACATCGAGAACAGCTCCTTGATGGCCTCTTCCTTCACCCCGGCGAACTTCCACCACTGCCGTTCGAAAGCCAGGATGTCGTGTTCGCGACGGGTCAGCCCGTCGGCGATCTCAGAGTTGTCCCCCGATCGGTCTGCCCGCGCCATGGCGCTGTCCATATCGCTTCCCCTGGACCCTTCCGGCGAATACTCGATTTACTCGAATGACCTGACCTACATAGGGGCATTCTCCGGCGATTATTGAAACACGCCGGCATTCCCCGGGCTGGAAACCGGACCCGCGAGTCGGCCCATTGCTTTGTGGTACGGACGGCCCGCGGCCGGCAGCATGCCTGGCAGAAGGGCTTTATGCCCGCCCGGCGGACGGTTTGGTCACACTTGCCGCGGCCCATTCCGGGCGGCCGGCTCGACACGCTTTAAGCTAGCCGACCATGGTCGTCGTACCCATCCGCATCGTGGGTGATCCCGTTTTGCACACCCCGACGACGCCGGTCCCGGTCGGTGCCGACGGGTCGTTGCCGGCCGAGCTGCCTGAGCTGATCAAGACCATGTACGACACCATGGACGCCGCTCACGGCGTCGGGTTGGCCGCCAACCAGATCGGCTACGGATTGCGGGTGTTCGTCTATGACTGTTCCGACGACCGCGAGCTGACCAACCGCCGCCGCGGCGTCGTGATCAACCCGGTGCTGGAGACCTCCGAAATCCCGGAAACCATGCCGTCGGCCGGGCACGACGACGACGAAGGGTGCCTATCTGTCCCGGGCGAGTCCTTCCCCACCGGTCGCGCCGACTGGGCGCGGGTCACCGGACTGGACGCCGACGGAAAGCCCGTCTCGATCGAGGGCACCGGCTTGTTCGCCCGCATGCTGCAGCACGAGACCGGGCACCTGGACGGGTTCCTGTACGTTGACTGCCTGATCGGCCGGCACGCCCGCGCCGCGAAACGGGCGATCAAGTCGCACGGCTGGGGGGTTCCCGGCCTGTCCTGGCTGCCGGGCGAGGGACCGGACCCGTTCGGTCACTGATGGTCTAGGAGACAACCGATGCCCGACGGCACGCCGGAAGCCGGCACCCCACTGGTGCGGCTGGCCACCTGGAATGTGAACTCGATCCGCACCCGCCTGGACCGCGTCGTCGACTGGCTCGATCGCGCCCAGGTCGACGTCCTGGCGATGCAGGAGAACAAATGCTCGGACACCCAGTTTCCCGCGCTGCCGCTGATCGAACGTGGCTACGAGGTCGCGCACGTCGGTTTCAATCAGTGGAACGGAGTTGCCATCGCATCCCGCGTCGGTCTCGACGACGTCGAAGTCGGGTTCGAGGGTCAACCGACCTGGAGCAGTAAGCCGGACGTCGCAGCCGCCTCCGAGGCCCGGGCGGTGGGTGCCACGTGCGGCGGCGTGCGGGTATGGAGCCTCTACGTACCCAACGGTCGCGCGCTCGACGATCCGCACTACACATACAAGCTGGATTGGCTTGCCGCGCTTCGTAATACGGCCGCCGGTTGGTTGCAGACCGATCCTTCGGCGCCGATCGCCCTGGTGGGGGACTGGAACATCGCACCGACCGACGACGACGTCTGGAGCACCGAGTTCTACCAGGGCTGCACCCATGTCTCCGATCCGGAGCGGCAGGCGTTCAATGCGATCGTCGATGCCCAATTCACGGACGTGGTAAGACCTTTCACCCCGGGGCCAGGGGTGTACACGTACTGGGACTACACCCAGCTGCGCTTCCCGAAGAGGCAGGGCATGCGGATCGATTTCATCCTCGGCTCGCCGGCGTTGGCCGCTCGGGTGGTGGACGCGCAGATCGTCCGGGAGGAACGCAAAGGCAAGGCGCCCAGCGACCATGCACCGGTGCTGGTCGACCTGCGAGCCGATTGAAAATCTGGTCTTGCGCGCGTCATAGGGGTATACAAACAGGTAAACCTAGGCCAGGGAGTCAATATGGGTGTCGTCGATCGAACGGTGCGGGGTGTTGGTCGAACGGTAAGTCGTGCCGCCACGGCGACGACGTCGGCGGCCGGTGCGGTGGGTGGCGCCGCCGTCAACGGCTTCGTCGGCGGGGTCAAGGGCGCGGCCGAAGGAATCCAGCACGGGCTCAGTACCGGTAGCAAGTCCACTCCGGCAGCGGCTCTGGCCATCGGCGCGATCGGCGCGGCCGGTCTGGTCGAGTGGCCGATCCTGTTGGCCGTCGGCGGTGGTGCTCTGTTGCTGCGCAAGCTGAGCCACCCCGCGGAGCCGCCCGTGCAACTTGCGCAGCCGACGAAGGCCAAGCTGGCACCGGTGCCCGACGAGCCGGAACCGAAAAAGGCACCCGCCAAGACCGCGGCGAAGAAGACGACCGGGCGCAGGGCCGGCACCAGCGACCTGCGCAGCACCAACTGACCTGACGAGGCGTTGATTCAGGCGGTCAGCCCGTTGCCCGGGTGTACTCCGGTCGAGACGGCACCGGCGCCGGGTACCGTCGCACTCCCGATCGTCGTGAAGCCCGCCGGGGCGCCCGTTCCGTCGTCACGACCTCCAACAAGCCGACACGCCACAACAGCGCATAGAGTTCGGTCAAGGGCCCCCTCAGCAACACGGCGAACGACGCCGCTAGCGGGTCGGTCGGGTGTTCTGTCGTCGTCATATCACCGACGGTGACCCCACCAACCGGCAGGACGGCAAAGCCGACGTTACCGAAAGGCAAATGATGGCGGAAAAGAAAGAACGCCGGCACACCCCACACCGCGAGGCGGTGGACCAGATCCGGGCCGGGCACACCTTCGTGGTGAACCTGCCGTTGGTGGGGCGGGTGACCGTTCCGCCGCCCGAGCAGCTGGCCTACTACGCGGGCCTGGCAGCCCTGGCAGCCGTCGAGCTGATCGACTGGCCGGTCGCCCTGGTCATCGGCACCGGACACCTGCTGGCCAGTAATCACCACAGCCAGATCTTGGAAGAGATCGGCGAAGCTTTAGAAGAAGCCGACTAGCAGACCCCTGGAAACCGCCCTCGCCAGCGGGCGCAATCATCGTTGCAACGCGTCAGAAACTGTCGGATGGATGTCGAAGATCCGGTGCAACTCGGTCACCGTGATCGGCTGCAGCACCTGGGGGTGGTCGGCCACCAGCCGAACCGCCGTTCCAGCTGCCCGGCCTGCCTCGTGACACTCGAGCATCGCATTCAAACCGGCGCTGCCGAAGAAGTTCACCGCCGTGAGGTCGGCGATCAGCAGGCGCGACGGGTGCGTCGCGGCGACGTCGAGTGCGGCGGTCAATTGACCGCGCAGCTGGTCCACCGTGCTGGAGTCGACATCACCTTCGACGGTCACAATTACCGCTTCCTCGCCCGATTCATGCCCGACCCCTAGCAAATCCATCGCTTACCCGCCTGAATGTGTCATGTTCCGGCCGGTGGCTGAGGCGCGGATGCCCGAATCCGCTGCCTAACCCGTCCCAGATAGTGGAGCCTAACGCCCCATCAGCCTCAGGCGTCGTCGGGGACGCGCTCGTGCACCGTCAGCAACAGATGGTCGAACTGGCTCTGCGCGCTGTTGGACGGGCTGCCCATCGACCTGACCTCGTCGAGCAGCTGCTTGGCCAGCCCGCGCAGCTTGGTGTTGGTCTCCTGCGATCGCCACTGCAACACGCGAAACGCCTGCTCGGCACTCACCCGGTAGACGTACATCAGTACGCCCTTGGCCTGCTCGATCGCCGCGCGGTTGTCGAACAGGTCCGGCAGGGCCTCGTCCAGCACCTCCTGGCGGGCCTCGTCGAAGCTGTTGGTCAGGTCGATGTAGTGCCCGGCGGTGCCCAGCACCGCACCGTTGTCGTCCAGCATGCGGTCGGCCACGACGATCGCGTCGTGCACGGTGCCGCCGGTATCGATGAACCGGTGCCGGCTCGAGAACGGCTCCCCCGACTGCAGCGCGTAATCCAGCAGATCCTGCACATGGGCTCGGTCATCCGGATGTTTGTGCGACATCAGCAGCTTGGTGGTGGGCTCCACCGATCCCGGCTCGTAGCCGTGCATGCGGGCCATCTCGTCAGACCACTCCCAGCGTTGCCCGACGAACCAGAAACGGAAGCTGCCGACACTGAGGTAGGGCCTGGCTCCGGCGGGCAGCACGGGACTCGCCGTCCGTTCGCGACCCTCCGTCTGCACATTGGCATCATCCCATCACGCGCCGGTGACGGCCACTCCACGTCCGGGCCCCCGACCGTCGGCAACATCGTGACCTGCACGTTCAATAACTACGCAGGAACTGCGCAACACCGCTGCCAGAAGGTGTCCCCATGTCGTATGTGATCGCAGCTCCCGAACTGGTTGTAGCGGCGGCGACGGACCTGGCGAACGTCGCTGCCACCATCAGCAATGCCAACACCGCGGCGGCGATCGGCACCGGGACACTACTGTCCGCTGGAACCGACGAGATCTCGGTGGCGCTCGCCGCCCTGTTCAATGGACACGCCCAGGAATATCAAGCGGTCAGCGCCCGGGCGGCGGCGTTCCACGCTCAATTCGTCCAGACCCTCTCGGCGGGCGCCGGAGCCTACGCCGGTGCGGAGTCATCCAATGTCGCACAGGTCGCGCTCGACGCGATCAATGCGCCCGCGCGCATGCTGCTGGGCCGGCCGCTGATCGGGGACGGCAACGCCGCGACAACGCCCGGCGGCGACGGCGAAGCCGGCGGCATCCTGTTCGGCAGCGGCGGCAATGGTGCGGCTGGTGCGGTCGGCCGCAACGGCGGAAACGGCGGCGCCGCCGGTCTGTTCGGCAACGGCGGAGCGGGCGGAACCGGCGGTATAGGCGCGGCCGGCGGCAACGGCGGCAACGGCGGCTGGTTGTTCGGCAACGGCGGCCCGGGTGGGACCGGCGGAGCGGGCGCCGCGGGCTGGGGCAGCGGCCCCGGCGGGTTCGGCGGCACCGGCGGTGCCGGCGGCGGCGCCGGGCTGTTCGGGCACGGCGGTACCGGCGGAATGGGCGGAGTCGGTGGCCCCGGCTCCGCGGGCGCCGGCGGCGACGGCGGTTTCGGCGGGCACGGCGGGTCAGGTGGTGTGCTCTACGGCGACGGCGGCGCCGGCGGTGGCGGCGGTGCCGGCGGAGATGGCGTGGTCCAGCAGCGCGCCGGGCTCGGCGGGGGCGGCGGAGTCGGCGGTTCGGCCCAGTTGTTCGGCGCCGGCGGCGCCGGAGGCGCCGGTGGCGTAGGCGGTGGCGGGACGACCGATGGCGGCACCGGCGGAAACGGCGGCGATGCCGGCCGCGGCGGATTCCTCTACGGCAACGGCGGGGCCGGAGGCGCCGGCGGCGACGGTGGGGCCGGGACCGCCGGCGGCGGCGCAAGCGGCGGTCACGGCGGCAACGGCGGTCTGAGCGGCCAGATCGGTAACGGCGGGAACGGCGGTGCCGGCGGAAACGGCACTTCCAGCAGCCTGGCGCCGCGCAACGGCGGGACCGGCGGCGCCGGCGGCTACGGGGGCGACGCCAAACTGCTCGGCAACGGCGGCATCGGCGGAGCCGGCGGATTCGCCGGCGACGGCGGCACCGTCGGCGGCATCGGCGGGACCGGAGGCGGGGGCGGCAACGGCGGTCACAGCGGACTGTTCGGCAGCGGCGGCGCAGGCGGGACCGGCAGAGGCGGCGGCAGGGGCTACTTCGCCGGCGGGGGTGGCAACGGCGGAGAGGGCGGCGACGCGATCGGGCTGTTCGGCAACGGAGGCAACGGCGGCGCCCCGGGTGCCGGCGGCACCGCTGCCGGGCTCGGCGCTCCCGACGGCCCCAATGGCACCGGCGGGCACGGCGGTATGAAAGCTCTGCTGTTCGGCACCCCCGGCCTGCCCGGCTGAAGCCGAGCGCCCCCGGGTGTCTCCGGATCCACGGTCGCATAAAGACATGGCCTACCGCCCTGCGCTAGCGTGGGAGACATCCAACCGAAAATGACACGGGAGCGCACGCCCGGTGCGCTGAGAGGACGGCTCGGGGCCGTCGACCGTACGAACCTGACCGGGTAATGCCGGCGTAGGGAGATGCAGGATGACCGTAACCATCGAACCTCAGGTGACCACCGGACCCATCGCGGGCAGCAGCAAGGTCTACCGTGACGTGGAAAGCATTTCCGGGATGCGCGTCCCGTTCCGGCGCGTGCACTTGTCCACCGGTGACCATTTCGATCTCTACGACACCTCCGGGCCCTACACCGACGACAACGCGGTGATCGACCTGACCGCCGGCCTGCCGCCGCGCCCCGGCGTGGTCCGCGACCGCGGCACCCAGTTGCAGCGCGCCCGCGCCGGTGAGATCACCGCGGAGATGGCGTTCATCGCCGCCCGGGAAGGGCTGCCCGCGGAGTTGGTACGCGACGAGGTGGCTCGCGGCCGCGCCGTCATCCCGGCCAACCACAACCACCCCGAGAGCGAACCGATGATCATCGGCAAGGCGTTCGCGGTGAAGGTGAACGCCAACATCGGCAACTCGGCCGTCACGTCCTCGATCGCCGAGGAGGTCGACAAGATGGTGTGGGCCACCCGCTGGGGTGCGGACACCATCATGGACCTGTCCACCGGCAAGAACATCCACGAAACCCGTGAGTGGATCCTGCGCAACTCCCCGGTGCCGGTCGGTACCGTGCCGATCTACCAGGCGCTGGAGAAGGTCAAGGGCGATCCGACGGAACTGACCTGGGAGCTCTACCGCGACACCGTGCTCGAACAGTGCGAGCAGGGCGTGGACTACATGACCGTGCACGCCGGAGTGCTGCTGCGCTACGTCCCGCTGACCGCCAAGCGGGTCACCGGCATCGTGTCGCGCGGCGGCTCCATCATGGCCGCCTGGTGCCTGGCGCATCACCGGGAGTCGTTCCTGTACACCAACTTCGAAGAACTCTGTGACATCCTGGCGCGCTACGACGTCACCTTCTCGCTGGGCGACGGGCTGCGGCCGGGCTCGATCGCGGACGCCAACGACGCCGCGCAGTTCGCCGAGCTGCGCACCCTGGGCGAGCTGACCAAGATCGCGAAAGCCCATGGCGTGCAGGTGATGATCGAGGGACCCGGTCACGTCCCGATGCACAAGATCGTCGAGAACGTGCGGCTGGAAGAGGAACTCTGCGAGGAGGCCCCCTTCTACACCCTCGGACCGCTGGCCACCGACATCGCACCGGCCTACGACCACATCACGTCGGCGATCGGCGCGGCCATCATCGCCCAGGCGGGCACCGCGATGCTGTGCTACGTCACACCCAAGGAGCACCTCGGCCTGCCGGACCGCAAGGACGTCAAGGACGGTGTGATCGCCTACAAGATCGCCGCACACGCCGGCGACCTCGCCAAGGGCCACCCGCATGCCCAGGATCGCGACAATGCGTTGTCGCAGGCGCGGTTCGAGTTCCGCTGGAACGACCAGTTCGCATTGTCCCTGGATCCCGACACCGCGCGGGAGTACCACGACGAGACGCTGCCCGCCGAGCCGGCCAAGACCGCGCACTTCTGCTCGATGTGCGGGCCGAAGTTCTGCTCCATGCGGATCACGCAGGACGTGCGGGACTTCGCCGCAAAGCACGGGCTCGAGACCGAGGAGGACGTCGAGGCCATGCTGGCCAACGGCATGGCCGAGAAGTCGCGTGAGTTCGCCGAGCACGGCAACCGGGTGTATCTCCCGCTGACCCAGTGAGTTCGGCGCCGCCACTGCTCCCGTTGGCGCCGCCGGGAACGACGCCGCCGCGGGTGCTGACCATCGCCGGGTCGGACTCCGGCGGTGGGGCCGGCATCCAGGCCGACCTGCGCACCATCGCGCTGCTCGGCGTGCATGGGTGCGTTGCGGTTACCGCAGTCACCGTCCAGAACACCCTGGGCGTCAACAGTATTCACGAAATCCCCGACGGCGTGGTGGCCGGCCAGATCGAGGCGGTTGTCACCGACATCGGTATTCAGGCCGCCAAGACCGGGATGCTGGCGTCGGCGTCCATCATCGAGGTGGTGGCGCATACCTGGCGCCGGCTGCACCTGACCGTGCCGCTGGTCGTCGACCCGGTGTGCGCGTCCATGCACGGGGATCCACTGCTGGCCGCCTCCGCGGTGGATTCGCTGTGCAACCAACTGTTTCCGTTGGCCACCCTGGTGACACCAAATCTGGATGAAGTGAAGCTGCTCGTCGATATCGAAGTCGTCGACGCCGATTCTCAGCGTGCCGCCGCCAAGGCACTGCATGCCCTGGGCCCGCGCTGGGCGCTGGTCAAGGGCGGGCACCTGCGGTCGTCGGACCGCAGCAGGGATCTGCTCTATGATGGCGCCGACTTCCATGAGTTCGACACCCCGCGACTACCCACCGGCAACGACCACGGCGGCGGCGACACGCTGGCCGCCGCGGTCGCCTGCGCACTGGCGCACGGGTACGAGATGCCCGATGCGGTCGCGTTCGGAAAGCGCTGGGTCACCGAATGCCTGCGCGCGGCCTATCCGTTGGGCGGGGGTCATGGACCCGTGTCGCCCCTGTTCCGGCTCCGCTCATGAGCGGCCTCGACGACATCGCCGGCGTCGCGCACCGGCCAGCGGATACCCCGCAAGGGGTGGCGGCACTTACTCACGGCGCCGGCGGCAATCGGGATTCCGCTCTGCTGCAACGCATTTGCGACGAGTGGGCACGCCGGGGCTGGCTGGCGGTGCGCTACAACCTGCCGTACCGGCGACGGCGCCCCAAGGGCCCGCCGTCCAACTCGGCCATGGCCGACCAGGCGGGCATCGTCGAGGCGATCGAATTGTGCCGCACGCTGGCCGACGGGCCGCTGGTGGCCGGCGGCCATTCCTACGGCGGCCGGCAGACCTCGATGGTGGTGGCCGCCCTCGAAGTCCCGGTTGACGTGTTGACGCTGTTCTCCTACCCGGTGCATCCGCCGGGCAAGCCGGAGCGCGCCCGCACCGAGCACCTGCCGAGCATCGCCGTGCCGACGGTGTTCACCCACGGCACCTCGGATCCGTTCGGCACCATCGCCGAACTACGTGCCGCCGCGGCCCTGATCCCGGCGCCCACCGAGATCGTCGAGATTACCGGCGCGCGGCACGATCTCGGCTCGAAGACCCTCGACGTGCCCGCGATGGCCGTGACAGCGGCGTTGCGTCTGCTTGGTCTGGCGGACCGAACAGCGTGACCTCCATCAGCTTTCGCACGCACGCCTGAAGATAGGCCGACTCGCCCATCCGGCCCAGATCGACCACCAGTGCCATCGCGGCGTGCACCAGGAAGCGCGCCTGCATCGCGGTGAGTGCCGGCCGGGCGGCCGTCAGCAACCGCACCCAGGAATCGATGGTGGACAGCTGCACGTTGTGCAGCAGCATCTGATCGGCGGGCGTCAGGTTGGCCCGCTCGGTGTAGTAGACCGCGCCAAGCTCGGGATTGGCGAACGAGGTTGCCACATAAGCGTCGATGAGCAGGGCCAACGCCTGCCGGGGTTCGGTGAGGGCACCCAGCACCGGCGACAGCTGCCCCGAGACCCGGTCAGCCGCCCTGCGCAGGCCGGTCGCCAGGATTTCGCACTTACCGGAGAAGTAACGGTATATCCCCGACACGGGCACCCCGGCAGCCTTGGCGATCTGGGCCATGCTGGTCTCGGAATATCCGCGGTCCCTGAACAGCATCATCGACGCGTGCAGCAGAGCTTCGTAGACGCCGGCATCCTCGGCGAACAGTCGCCAGGACGCCGGCCGCGGATGGACCTCACCCGGTTGCGGAAGTTCCGCGGCAAGAATCGCCGATGCCGCCTCGCCGAACAGGACCCGGATTTCGTCGGCCGCCAGGCGCGCGGGATGGTCGACGATGCTGCCGATCACGCTGAGCACCCCCGCCGACAGCAACCACCGCTGCCGGGAGTCCAGCGACGGCCGAATCTTGATGAGCGGCTTCTGAATTCGGCGATTGATCAGCTTCAGGTGGTCAGCCAGCGCGGCCTGGTCCCCGGCACGGAGGTAGCGCGCCTGCCAGCGATACAGGCCGCCGGAAGCTCGGTTGTCCAACGTCGCATTGATCAGCCCGGCGACGAGGCGCTCCTGCGTCGCCGTCGGGGCAGCACCGGGATCGTCAGTGCCGAGGTCGGTGGCATCGACCAGTTGCCGGCTCAAGGTCAGCACCGCACCACGGAAAAGGTCGTATTTGCCCGAATAGTGCCGGTAAAGCGCGGGAGCCGAGACCCCGACCCTGGCCGCGATGGTCTCCATGCTCACCGCGTGATAGCCCTGCGCGCTGAACGCCTCGGCCGACGCGCGGGCGATCTGCGCCTTGCGGTCCTTGGGCCGCCGGCGGACTGCCGGCGGTGCGCTCGGGCCGGACGGGCTGGACACCGCATCACTGTAGCCGGAATAACACTCCGCCGAGGGTGCCAGGGGTATCGCGGTTGCGGAATGTCCATTAACATAAACAGCGCTTGAGGGGTGGTCCGATGGTTGGCGGGGTGTAGGTTGCAGCTAAATGCCTGGCGAGCAATCAGCCGGCTGCCGGCCATCGGACTTATTTTCGGCAGGTCCGCCGCATCACTGATTCACATCGCCGGGAGAGCTCATGACCCGCCGCGGCTTCGCTCGACCGCTGGCCGAGCCGCCCCGTCAGCCCGGGTAGCGCGCGTAGCAGCCATCCATTTCGCCTACCACGCCGGAGCGGAAGGCTGCGATGCGAGTGAACCCGGCCGGCACACTGACGCCGTCGGCGTCACTGGCCACCATGTGGTTGGTGAGCAGCCCGGCAACGGCTTCGTCTAGGTCACCGGCGGTCAGCACGAGCGAGTTCCCGGACGGCAGTTCGATGTTCGCGGACATCTTGCGGTGTGCGATGCCGGTAAGGCACGCGGTACGCAGCGCGGTCCACGGGCTCTGCATCGCCAGGCCACGCTCGTGCTGCATCGCAAGTGCGTAGCGCGACATCACGATCGACAGTGCGGTGTCGTCGCCCTGCGGCAGGCTCTGTTCCTTCTCGCCGGCGACCTTGCCCATGGTCGCCAGCGCCGGCAGATCGACGCTGATCGTGTTGGTGGCCGGGCAGTAGGAGGCGGGCGGGCTCGGCCTGGCGTCCGGGCAACCACCCGCCTTCAAGACCAACGTCGGCGGGCTCTTCGGCGAGAAGATCTTGCCCATCAATTCCATCAAGGTCTTGAGGGTGTCTTCGTTGATCTCCACCTCACCGGTCTCCGGGCCTCCGTTGGGATCGACCCGCAGCGCGGTCGGTAGATCTCCGCGCCGCTGCTCGACTTCGGCCTTGTTGATCGCCGCGCACGCCGGGGTACCGGTGATGAAGCCCATCTGGAAGGCGCTGACCCGGTCCAGGGCGGAGCCGTGCTCGTCGTCGTTCTGCGAGTCGGCGTCCATCACCGGGTCGCGCGTCGTGATGATCCCGGCGAGAACGTGGTCGAGCCCGTCGGCGGTGCTGATGTCGAACCGCGGCGACTTGCCCGAGGCCACGTAGTACATGTAGACGCCGGCGAAGCAGTCGGCCTGCTGCTCGCGCACGATGGTGGGGTCTTTCCGGGTGACCAGCTTGGCCATGGTCTGCAACGCGTGCCCGAATTCGTGTGCCAGCACGCCGTTCACCGACATGTCGCCGAAATACTTCTGCGCGACTGCCATGAATACGCCACGGTCCCACGCGATCATGTTGCACCGGGAGGTGTAGAAGGCGTTGACCAGATCGTAGGTCTCGTTTTGGCAGACGATCGGGCTGTTCGGGTCGTTGGAGTCATACGACACCAACTTGTCCACGGGTCTGAACGAGCCCTGCAGCGGCGCGGTGTAGTTGGCCTTCCAATACTCCTCGATGTCGTTGATCGACAACAGAGACAGCTTGTCGATGGGCCCGTTGTTGGTGTTCAGCACGGTGCCCGTGGGTGCCGGTCCGTTCGGTTTGGCTCCGCTGGGCCCATTGGTGGCCGGCAGCCCACCCACCCGGAACGGATCGTTGAGAATCGACACCGCGCGTCCGGTGACCATGGTGGTACAGCCGGCCACCACCAGCACCGCGCCCAGACAAGCCGACAGGGCGCGCGAGGACGCGACCAAACTGCGCGAGCGCATCTTCATTCGACCAACCCCGTCCCAACCGGCCTGCACGCAAGGAAAACCATTCTAAATGGGCCGCAACCCATCACTGAGCACTTAGTTACGGCCCCGAGAGTGCTTGCCGCCCAAGGTTGAACAACGAGGCAGCGGATTGCGGATCCCCGGCCTTGGAAGCCGCGAAAACCACCATGAAAATCAGGTAGAGCACCATGAACGCCACCCCGATGCCCCCGATGATCGTGCCGGCAATGGCCAGGCCACGTCCGCCCTGACCCGTCTGCTTGATCTGGTTGAGCGCGATCAGGCCGAAGACGACGCCCAGGATGGGCCCGACGCCGCAGATCCAGCCCAGCAGGGACGACACCAACGACGCGATCGCCATCGGATTCGTCGTGCTCGAGGGCGGCGGCCGATAGCCTCCGTAACCGTAGCCCTGCGGCTGATACCCGTAGCCCTGCGGCGGCGGGTAACCACCCGGCGGCGGGTAACCGCCCGGTGGGGGCGGGTAGCCCGGTGGTTGCTCGGTCACAGGAACCTCCTACCCAAAAGACGATTTCGTCTGCTCTCGGCCTGAGCCAGAAGCTCACTCTACTCAGGAAACCCGCGTCCGATGCCGTTTGTCGTGCGGTGTGACACCGTTGACGCCCCCGATCGAGTCCGCGTACGTGCCCACGGCGAACGCCACCCCGGAACCCATGACCGCCAGCGCATCCCGATTGATCGCGTCGACGGTGTCGCGGACGCTTTGATAGTTCGGATCGAACGCGGCACCGGCCTGCCCGCCCCACAGCCGAGCCTGCACGGTGGTTTTCGTCTGGGACGCACCGGTATTCATGCCCCCCACCGGGACGCCGGCAACCAGGAACGGATGATAATCGGTCCGGGTGTTCAACGGCATGTCGGCCGGTCGTTTGCCGGCCAGGTTCAGATATCCGGCCAGGGTGCGTTCGATGCCGGCCGAGCCCTCGGGTACGTCCGATGGTGCCACCCCCGGCCCGGCCGGACCGGACTGATCGCCGTCGTCGGTGAAGAACCCCGGGTTGGGGGAGCCCAGCATGTCGAAGTTCAGGTACAGCGCGATGTCGTTCAGCGCGTCGTTGTCGAGCCCGAACACGTAGTCCATCGAACCGTTGAGCCCGTTTTCCTCGGCTCCCCAGAATGCGAACCGCACCGCGTTGGACACCGGCGGCAGCGGGCCCAGCTGCAGAGCGGTCTCGAGCACTGCGGCCACGCCGGACCCGGCGTTGTTGATGCCCGGACTGCCGGGCGGGCTGTCCAGATGGGTGCCCACCAGCACCACGTCGTGCGCCGACCCGGTTTTGGTCTGCGTCAGCACGTTTCGCGAGATAACCTTGACGTTCTCGGCGTCCAGCACCAGCCGGACCGATGCGGTCGAACGGCCCAGCGCCGCCGTGGCGCTGGCGCCGATGACCGCGACCGGAACGGTCAGCTGGTTGTAATAGCCGGCATTGAACAGGGTTGGCGGTGCGCCCTGCCCGGTGGGCTGGCTCGTCACGATCAGCGCTGCGGCGCCCTTGGCCACGGCGATGTTCTGTTTGTCGACGACCGAGCACCGGCTGTCGTCGACGACCGCGATCGCGCCGGTGGGCAGTGTGGCGGGGTAGTCGCCCGCCGCGCAGCCTGCCGGTTGAGCAGGACGGACCACCGGTCCGGTCAGACCACCGGGCGGCGTCCGGACCAGCAGCGAGGCTTGATCGACCGGAAAGCTGCGGCCGCCGATCGTCACGACGGGCTTACCCTCCGAGACGTTGCGCAGCCGCTCGAACTGCGCCGTGGAAACGTCGAATCCCTTGCCACGCAACGCTTTCACCACATACTCGACACTCGCGTCGTAACCGGGGGTGCCCGTCGCCCGACTGCCGTTGTCGGCGTTGGCGATGTCCTGCAGTGCCCGCAGATGAACCCACATACCGTCGGCGGTCACCTTCGCCGCCAGCGATCGGCCCGGGTCGGGCGCGGTGGCCGGCGTCGCCCGCTGCGGTGCATGCGGGTCCGCACACGCGCCGACCAACAGGATCAGGAGCAGGACGGCCAGCGGCCTCGTCATGGCTTGACGAGCACGTGCCGGGTGCGGTCCTCCATGACCGGAACACCGTTGCGCCCGCCCAGATCCTGGGCGTACAGCGCTACGGCGTACGCGACGCCGCCACCCTGGATGCCCAGCGAGGTGCGGTCGATGTGTTCGAGGGTGTCGCCCTTCTGGTGATAGTTCGGATCGAACGGCTCGTTTGCAGTACCACCCCACAGCTTGGCCTGCTCGTCGGACTTCTTCGCCTCGGCGCCGGAGAACAAACCGCCGGAGGGGATGCCGGCCAGGGTGAACCCGTCGTAGTCGGAACGACCGTCGAACGAGGTGTCCTGGGCCGTCTTTCCGGCCTGCTTCAAGTAGGCGACCAGCGTCCGTTCGATACCGGCCGAACCCTCGGGCACCACCGGCTGACCGCGCGCGTCCAAGGCCAGCGACTGGTCGCCATCGTAGGTGAAGTAGCCGGGATTCGGCGATGCCAGCATGTCGAAGTTCAGGTACAGCGCGATGTGCTTGAGGCCTTCGAGGTCCAGCGACTCCACGTAGTTGCGCGAGCCGATCAGACCCAACTCCTCGGCACCCCAGAAGCCGAACCGCACCCCGTTGTGTATCTGAGGCGAGTTACCCAGTTGCACAGCCGTTTCCAGAATCGCGGCCACTCCCGAACCGTTGTCGTTGATGCCGGGGCCCTCCGGCACGCTGTCCAGGTGCGCGCCGGCCATCACCACGTCTGTCTGTGACCCGGTCTTGGTCTGCGCGATGACGTTGCGGGCCTTGAAACTTTGCGTGTTCGCGTTCAGTTTGATCGTCGCCGGACCGGATTTGGACCGTAGCTGGAAACCCACCGATTTGGTGACACTGACCACCGGGATCTTGACGTCTGTGTTTGCCCCGAGGGTGCCGCCCATCGACTCCTCGTCGACATTGTCGACGACGATCAGGGCCACCGCGCCGCGCTGGGCGGCGGCGTCCTCCTTCTGGGAGAACGGACAGTTGCCCCGGTCGACCACCGCCACCGCGCCTTTGGCAGGCAGCTTGTCGTAGTCACTGGGCGTGCATCCGGGGCTGTCATCTTCGGGTGCGAACAGCAGCGGCCCGGTCACCCCTTCCGGCGGAGTGGGGAGGCTGTATTCCAGCGCGCGCGCGTCCGCGGTCACCTCGCCGGCCGACACCGAACCCTTCTCCGAGTGGAACACCCTCGCCGAGAACTCAGGTGTCTGGACGTCAAAACCGCTCTTACGCAACGTTTCCACGACGTAGTCCACGCTGGCTTCGTAACCGGGCGTGCCCACCGCGCGGGTGCCGTTGTTGGCGTTGGCGATGTCCTGCAGCTTGGACAGGTGCGCCATCATCGCATCGGTGCTGACCTTGCTTCGGATCGTATTGGCGAACTCGCCGGCGGCCTGACTGACTCCGCTGGGGACCGCCTGCTTCGACCCCTGTCCGCATCCCGCCGTGAGGAAGGCGACGATCGCAATCACAGCCAGCACAGCCGGAATCGTCTTCAATTTGTGCACCATTGCGCCCAGACTAGACCGCACACCCCGCAGCAGCCGAAGCGGTCAGACGTAGAGCGCGTTGAACGGAGCGAACGGCAGATTACGCACCACAAACCAGACCACCACTAATGCCAGAGTCACCGTGGCCGCCCACCGATTGTGCTGCCAGCCTCTGATTCGCCGGCCGGTCCACCTGCCGTACGTCCAGGCCGCGAACGCGCACACCAGTAGCACCGCGGCCACCAGGCCGAGCGCGTTAAACCTGGCCGCGGCCAACACATCACCGTGCATCAGGCTGTACAGCATTCGCATGCTGCCGCAACCGGGGCAATCGATTCCCAGCAGCGTCTTGGTGGGGCAGGTCGGCAGTGGGCCGTTGGGAGTAGTGGGGTCACCCAGCCAAATGCCGGCGCATACCACAGCCGAGGCTGCGGCCACGAGTACCGGGGCGCTCAATCGCGCACCCAGTGCCGCGGGAACCGACCCTTGGCGGGTCACCATCACATCAGCCCAGGCTCAGCGCATCGACCATCATCATCGCTGCCGAGCTGGTATCTGTGTTCATCGCACCCAGCGCGATCAGGATGCCGTAGATGATAGCCACGACGATTCCGGCGATCACCGAGTACTTCACGAATTTCTTGGCGCTGTCCGCAGCGGCCTGCGCCTCAGCGTACTGACCCTGCGCCCACAGACCACTGACCTGCGTGGACTTGACGATCGCCACGATCCCGAGCGGAAGGCAGCAGAACAGCGTCGCCAGGATCGACCAGACCAGGTAGTTGTCGGGCTGCTGACCGGCTGGCGGCTGCTGCGGCGGGTAACCGGGAGGAGGTGGTTGTGTCATTTATTCTCCAGATCAGAAGAGTTAGCTGGCGTGAAGCGAGGCTTACCATACCGGAGAGGCGTCGCCAGGGCATCACCAATTGAAAATTGGCACTTCGGCCTCCTCGGCAGTGTCGGAGCGGGTCCGTAGGCACCATCCGGCAGGCACCCGTTCTCTCGACGAATACGCATGTGGGGCAGAGGATTTCCACGCTGGCGAAGTGCCCGTCGACCGCATCACAGCTCAATGCGCGCCATCGGGGACCGATGCCAGGACAGACAATTTCCCACGGAATGTTTGGGAGGGCTGCGGCGTAGCTCGACGATGCCAACGCCGGGACAGGCCTGTCCTGCCGGGGGGTGCGAGAAATACACTCACCGATATCAGGGCAGCCGCACACGTCGGTCCGACGACCTTTAAGGAGCCAGGGGATGTCTCACCTCTACACCGCGCTGCGAGCCGCGACGGCCGCAGCGCTGATGGGCGGCTGCGCCTTCGCGGGCACCGCCGCCGCCCACGCCGACCCCAACGACACCCTGGCCGCGTCCCTGTCCAAGGGTTACTCGATGAGCAACTGCACCCCGAAAGAGCCGCCGGCGGGTGTGGCGGCGGCCATCAACTGCGGACAGAACGCCGACGCCAACGGCCCGGTCAAGGCGACATACCTGCTGTACAACAACCCGGGTGACCTCAGCGGCGGGTTCACCGCCAGCATCAAAGACGAGACCCTGACCGCCTGCGGCGACAGCGGCCAGTCACCGACCACCTGGCACACCGGCAGCGCCGGCGCCACTGCGGGGCAGGTCGCTTGCGGTACCTACCAGGGTGCCGCCGAGATCATCTGGACCACCGACGCCAAGAACGTCCTGAGCTACATTCGCGGAGCCAACACCGACGTGCAGGCGCTCTACCAGTGGTGGCGCACCAACGGCTGACTCTTCGCCTGCGCCGCAGGCACTTCGGCAGTCCCCGCCAAGGAATATCTTGGCAAACCGCTTGCGTGGTAGCACGATAGGCTTACGATGCCGTTGGCAAAGAAATTCGTGTTGCCGATGAACGACGCAGATAACTCCTCGAGATCAGCGCAGCACCACACTGTCTAACTATGACAAGGAGCTACAAATGACCTATCTCACGAACGCGCTGCGGGGCGTTACGACCGCCGCACTGGTTGGCGGCTTCGCCTGCGCGGGCGTTGCCACCGCATCGGCCGACCCCACCGATGCATTCGCCGGCTCACTGTCGAAGGGCTACTCCTCCAGCAACTGCTCCTCGCAAGCGGTTTCCGAGGTACAGTCCGCATTCCCGACGGTGCAGGCGGTACTGGCCTGCGGACAGAATGCCGACAGCTCCGGACCGTCCTCTGCGAAATACTTCCAATTCCCCAACAGCGCAGACCTCGCCAGCTCGTTCACCAAACTCATTGGCAGCGACCAGCTCACGAAGTGCGGGGATGCGCAGTCGCCGACGACATGGCACCAGGGCAGTTCCACCGATTCCGCCGGACAGGTGGCTTGCGGTACGGATGACGGTAAGGCAGAGATCATTTGGACCGTCGACGCCAAGAACGTTCTTGCGTTTGTTCGTGCATCGGGTAGCGACACGGCCGCGCTCTATCAGTGGTGGCGCACCAACGGCTGATCCGGTCAGAGGGTGGTCGCCACCAGCTCGGCCACGGCCCGCATTCCGACGGCGTTGGGGTGCAGCGGGGCGGGCCGACCGGGCAGCGGCACAACGGGTTTGGTCACCCAGGGCGCACTCGACCACGCATGGCGATCACGGCTGGCCGCCGCGGCGCAGACGACTTCACAGTCTGTCGCCGCGGCGGCTTTCGCCGTTAGTCGCTCGAGGGTGGCGGCTATATGCCGGCCCAGATCGGCGTGTTCGCCGGACAGCGGCGGCGCCGGTTGACCCGAGGGCGGTAGCAGCGTCAGGTAGTCGACGAACAACACCCGGGCGTGCGGGGCGCGCTGCCGGATCGACCGACCCACCTGGCACAGCGAATCGAACACGCGGCCCAGTGCCAGCTCGCGCTCGTTGCGGTCCAGCAGTTCACCGATACGCCCCCCGACCAGCGGCAGACGTCGCGCGATGGACGGCAACGAGGCGACCGTCAGCAACGGCACATAGCCGACGTCGTTGCCGCCGATGGTGACCGTCACCAGCGCTTCCGACCCGTCCAGCGCCGCCAGCTGCGGCGGCGCGCCGTGTTGGCGTTCGGAGAGCACGTGGGCGGTGGTGGCCCCGGAGTAGGTGACGTCGGTCAACTCCAGGCCGGCACGCTCGGCGACCAGATGCGGATAGTTACGCGCCGAGCGGCCCGACCGCCACGGCGCGCCGTCGGCGCGCGGCCGGATCCCGGGGCCGGCGGCCATCGAGCTGCCCAGCGCGACATAGCGTTTCAGCTCAGGTCTGATTGCCCGCCTCCTTAGCAGGGGGCTCCGTGACCGCTGGCGTCACCGGGCGGGCAGGACTGGACGCCTGGGCCCAGAAGCGTTTCGGGATACGCCCGGCGCGGCGCGCCAGGAAACCGGCCGTGACGCCGGCGGCCATCGCGGCGGCCATCGCCGCCGGATCGGCGGCGCGGGTGACCGCGGTGGCCAACAGCACCGCGTCACAACCCAACTCCATGGCCAGTGCCGCATCGCTGGCGGTGCCGATGCCCGCATCCAGGACCACGGGCACACCGGCGCGCGCCACGATCATCTCGATGTTGTGCGGGTTGGAGATGCCGAGCCCCGTGCCGATCGGCGAACCCAGCGGCATCACCGCCGCGCAACCGGTGTCCTCCAGCCGCCGGGCCAGCGCCGGGTCGTCGTTGGTGTACGGCAGCACCACGAACCCGTCGTCCACCAATTGCTCCGCCGCGCTGACCAATTCGACCGCATCGGGCAGCAGGGTGCGCTCGTCGGCGATCACTTCGAGCTTGACCCAGTTGGTTTCCAGGGCCTCCCTGGCAAGTTGGGCGGTCAGGACCGCCTCGGCGGCGCTGCGGCACCCGGCGGTGTTGGGCAGCGGCGTGATGCCGAGTCGATTCAGCAGGTCCAGCAATCCGGTGCCGCCCTCGGCGTCCACCCGTCGCATGGCAACCGTGGTCAGCTCGGTGCCGGAGGCCACCAGCGCATCCTCCAGCACCGCAAGGCTGGTCGCTCCCCCGGTGCCCATGATGAGACGGGACGTGAAGGCGCGGTCCGCGATCGTCAGTTTGTTGTCAACCACCTTGCACCGCCGTCACCACCTCGAGTCGCGCGCCGTCGAAAAGCCTTGTCGTCCAAGCAGAGCGGGGCAGCACCGCGTCGCCCATCGCAACCGCTACGCCACGGTCCGGAAAGCCCAGAGCGCTCAGCAACGCGCCGACCGTCGTCAATTCGTCGATCTCCACCCGCTGCTCGTTGACCGTGACGATCATGACCGGGCTCCCACCGGAAGAAGTTCGGACACAATCTTTTCGGCGGTCCACGGCGCCAGCAGGAAGCCGGAGCGACCGTGACCGGCCGCCACCAGTGTCCGCTCGTCGAGTCGTCGCACAATGGGCAGGTTATCGGTCGTCATCGGGCGCAGGCCAGCGGCGCATTCGGCGAACTCGTACTCGCCAAGCGCCGGCAGCACCGCGCACGCGTCGTCGAGCAGGTCGCGGACGCCCGACACCGCCGGCGCGGTGTCGCGGCCGTGCTCGTACTGGGTCGCGCCCACCACCACGCCGTCCGCGCGCGGCACCAGATACACCTGACGTCCGTGTACCCGGGCCCGGACCACTCTGGTCGGCAGCGGCAGGCATCCCTTGCGCCAGCGCAACCGCAACACCTCACCCTTGACCGGCCGCACCCCCAGCCCGGGCCACATGGCGGGTGCGTCGATCCCGTTGGCGATCACCGCGGTATCACCCTGCGCGGAGTTGAGGTCGGTAATGGGTTCAGCCCAGCGCACGCCGAGACGCTCGCAGTCGCGGGCCAGGGCGTCCAGCACGGCGCGGTTGTCCACGGCCAGCTCGGTCGGCGCCCGGAAACCATGCCGGATGCCTTGCGCCAGAAGCGGTTCGACGTCGCGTGCAGCGGACTCCCAGACCACCGGATGGCCCTGCGCGGACAACCAGTCGGCGACGGTGCGCAGGTCGGCGACGTCGGCCCGGTCCACCGCCACCACCAGCGATTCACGTGCGGTGACCACCGCCGGATCCAGTCCGTCCAGGAAGCCCTCGCGCCACAGCCGCAACGACTCCAGACCCAACCGCAGCAGCCGATCCTCCCCGGGCCAGCCCTCACTGTGCGGGGCCAGCATGCCGCCGGCCACCCACGAGGCGCCCCGCTCCGAGCTGCGGTGCACCGTCACCGGCAACCCGGCCCGGGCCGCCCGGCGCGCCACCGACAGGCCGATGACCCCGCCACCGATCACGGCCACCGAACCCGCAACTGCGTTGGACATCCTCTGCTCCCTTCGCCGGCATGACCCGGATCAGGTGTGACGGTAAGGACAGGTCGATCGCTCATTGTCCACTCTCAGCCCCGCTGGTCTGCCCGGGACTCCCGTGTGTTCTTCAGACTCCACGCTAGCGCGCTACCGTCGCGGTGTGCAGGACCCCCTTTCCCGTCTCGCCCAAGCACGGCTGTATCTGTGCACCGACGCGCGCCGCGAGCGCGGCGATCTGGCCGAATTCGCCGATGCCGCCCTGGCCGGCGGAGTCGACATCATCCAGCTGCGCGACAAGGGATCGCCCGGCGAGCAGCGGTTCGGCCCGCTCGAGGCGCTCGACGAGCTGGCCGCCTGCGAGATCCTGGCGGCCGCAGCCCGCCGCCGCGGCGCTCTGTTCGCGGTCAACGACCGCGCCGATATCGCGCGCGCCGCAGGGTCCGACGTGCTGCACCTGGGTCAGCGCGACCTGCCCCTGGATGTGGCGCGGGACATCGTCGGACCCCATACCGTGATCGGGCGATCCAGCCACGATGCCGGCGAAGCGGCCGCGGCCGCCGCCTCGGCAGCTGACTACTTCTGCGTCGGCCCCTGCTGGCCCACCCCGACCAAACCGGGCCGTGCGGCGCCGGGCCTGGAGCTGGTACGCACCACGGCCGCGCTGGGCACCGAGACGCCGTGGTTCGCCATCGGGGGCATCGACCTGGCACGGCTGCCCGAGGTGCTTGCTGCCGGCGCCCGCCGCATCGTGGTGGTGCGGGCCATCACCGCCGCCGCGGATCCGCGGGCCGCGGCCGCAGAACTCAGCTCGGCGCTTGCAGCAGCGCGCTGATCCGCCGGCTGAGCGGCGAGTGCGCCTCGTCCGCGGCGCCGGGCATGCACCAGACGAAGACACCCGCCTCGATCTCGACGGTGCGGGGCAGGCCGTTACGCAGTTCATCGCCGTGATCGAGCGGCACCGTCGCCGGTGCCGTGCGGAGCCGCTGCCAGCTGGAGGCGAGTCCGGGATGCAGCGGCAGGTCGTCGACCTCATTCTCGCCGACCCAGCGCAGCTCGGCGCTCTCCCGGTTGGCCACGGTCGGCAACAACTCCCCGGTATCGGCGACCACCGTCGTGTAGCTCCACTGCATTCCGCCCCGGCCTGCGACTTCCGCCGTCACCACGACCGCCCGTACCGTCAGCCGCTCGGCGGCCAGGCCCGCCTCCTCCTGCGCTTCGCGAACCGCCGTCTGCTCCGGGGTCTCGTGACTGTCGCGCGCGCCGCCGGGCAGACCCCAGGTGCCGCCCTCATGGCTCCACACCGCACGGTGCTGCAGCAGTACCGCAGGGGTGCCGTCCGGTAGCGGAGCCCGCAGCAGCAACCCGGCAGCGCCATACCTACCCCAGTAATGCCCGCCGCGCTCGGAGATCACCCAACCGTCGCCGTCGCCCTGCACGGATTCAGGATATGCAGGACCTACCCGCCCGGCGACCGTGCCATCCGGGGCCGGCGGAGGCGAGGGGAGCGGGCAAGCGCCATTGCGATCCCGGGCGGGCAATTGGCCGGGCCTCCCCCCATCCGCCGCACATTGCTCTTAGAATTCGCTTATACGGGTTCGTAATATGGCCGAGATGAGGTCCGAGCAGACGTGACGGTTGAGCTGGCGCACCCGTCGACCGAGCCGATGGGATTGCGTTCGCCTGCGGAACCGGCTCATCCCCGATGGTGGTTCGTCTCGACCACCCCCGGGCGCATCCTGACCATCGGTATCGTGCTGGCCGCCCTGGGGGTGGCCAGTGCCTTCGCGACCTCGACGACCATCAATCACCGTCAGCAGGTGCTGACCACCGTCCTCGACCACACCGAGCCGCTGTCGTTCGCAGCTGGGCGGCTCTACACCACACTGTCGGTGGCCGACGCCGCCGCCGCGACCGCATTCATCGCCCAGACCGAGCCGCGGGCCGTCCGGCTGCGCTACGAACAGGCCATCACCGACGCCGCGGTTGCGGTGACCCGGGCATCCAGCGGATTGACCGACGAGACGCAGGTGCAGCTGCTGGGGCGGATCAATGCCGAACTGGCGGTCTATACCGGGCTGGTCGAGATCGCCCGCACCAACAACCGGGCGGGCAACCCGGTAGGTTCGTCGTACCTGTCAGAGGCCTCGGGGCTGATGCAGTCCCAGATCCTGCCCGATGCTCAGCAGCTCTACCAGGCGACCTCGGCGCGGGTCGACAGCGAGACCACCGCGTCGACCCAGTTTCCGGCGCCGGTGATCCTGGTCGTTGCCACCACCGTGGTGTTCGGTGCGTTCTCGCACCGCTGGCTGGCCCGGCGCACCCGACGCCGGATCAACCCGGGTCTGGTGGTCGGCGCGCTCAGTATCCTCATCATGATGGTGTGGGTCGGGACAGCGCTGACAATCTCGACGACGGCCAGTCGCAGCGCCAAGGACACGGCGGCCGAGTCGCTGCGGTCGGTCACCAACCTGGCCATCACGGCCCAGCAGGCCCGCGCCGACGAGACGCTTTCACTGATCCGGCGCGGCGATGAAGAGGTGCGCAAGCAGGCGTTCTATCAGCGCATCGACGCCATGCACCACCAGCTCGACGCATACATGACCCGCCGGGACGCCGTCGACAAGCCCGACCTGCAGGGCGCCGACCAGTTGCTGGTCCGCTGGCAGCAGGCCAACGACCGGATCAACGCCTACATCTCGGTCGGAAACTACCGGGCTGCCACCCAGGTCGCGCTCGGCAAGGGCGAAGACGACTCCACCCCGGCGTTCGACAAGCTCGACGAAGCCCTCACCAAGGCCATGGAGCAGAGCCGCAACCACCTGCGCAACGACGTCCTCAACGCCAAACGCGGGCTGGCCGGAGCGCAGGTCGGCGCGGTGGTGCTCAGCCTGGGTGCGGCCATCGCGGTCGCGCTGGGCCTGTGGCCACGGCTCAAGGAGTACCGGTGACGCCCCGGCGGATGACCGCGTTGATCGCCGCGGCGGCCCTGCTGGCCGGGTGTGGACACTCCGAGCCGTTGAAGGTGGAAGTGACGCCGACGCTGCCGCTGCCGACTCCGGTGGGCATGCAGGAATTGCCGATGGAGGCGCCGCTGCCGCCGGACAACACCAGCCAGGATTGCAATCCCACCGCCAGCCTGCGCCCGTTCCCCAACAAGGCCGACGCCGACGCCGCGGTGGCCAACATCCGCGCCCGCGGCCGGCTGATCGTAGGCCTCGACATCGGCAGCAACCTGTTCAGCTTCCGCGACCCGATCAACGGGGAGATCACGGGCTTCGATGTCGACATCGCCGGTGAGGTGGCACGCGATATCTTCGGCGGACCCTCGCACGTCGAGTACCGCATCCTGTCCGCGGATGAACGGATCACGGCCCTGCAGAAGTCGCAGGTCGATGTGGTGGTCAAGACCATGACCATCACCTGCGAGCGACGCAAGCTGGTGAACTTCTCGACCGTGTACCTCGATGCCAACCAGCGCATCCTGGCGCCGCGGGACTCGGCGATCTCCAAGGTGTCCGATCTGTCCGGCAAGCGCGTCTGCGTGGCCCGGGGCACCACGTCGCTGCGCCGGATCCGCGAGATCGCCCCACCGCCGGTGATCGTGTCGGTGGTGAACTGGGCCGATTGCCTGGTGGCCATGCAACAGCGCCAGATCGACGCCGTGAGCACCGACGACTCGATCCTGGCCGGGTTGGTGGAAGAGGACCCCTACCTGCACATCGTCGGCCCCAACATGGCCACCCAGCCCTACGGCATCGGGATCAACCTGGACAACACCGGCCTGGTCCGCTTCGTCAACGGCACCCTGGAGCGCATCCGCACCGACGGCACCTGGAATACCCTGTACCGCAAGTGGTTGACGGTTCTGGGGCCGGCACCCTCGCCGCCCCAGCCGAGGTACGTGGACTGATGGGTAAGCCGGCGCAAGAAGACGAGTTGGGCCAGGAAGAGTCGCCCGGCACGCAGCCGGCTGCCCAACCGGAGGATGCGCAGACGGGCGCGACCGCGACGACGGGAAGCAGGCCGCAGGCCACTCAGGCGCTGTTCCGGCCTGACTTCGACGACGACGATGACGACGACTTCCAGATCTCGCTGGGCAGCATCGACACCCAGCCCCAGGACCGGATGGTCGCAGCGACGCGCGCCCTTCCGCCGGTGCGGCAGCTCGGCGGCGGGTTGGTGGAGATTCCGCGGGTCCCGGACATCGACCCGGTCAAGGCGTTGATGACGAACCCGGTCGTGCCGGAATCCAAACGGTTCTGCTGGAACTGCGGCCGGCCGGTCGGACGGTCGGCCTCCGACAAGGGTGCTGAAGGGTCCAAGGAAGGCTGGTGCCCTTACTGCGGCAGCCCGTATTCCTTTCTCCCGCAGCTGAACCCCGGCGACATCGTCGCCGGTCAGTACGAGGTCAAGGGCTGCATCGCGCACGGCGGCCTGGGTTGGGTCTATCTGGCGGTGGACCATAACGTGAACGACCGCCCGGTGGTGCTCAAAGGCCTGGTGCACTCGGGAGACGCCGAGGCACAGGCGATCGCGATGGCCGAGCGGCAGTTCCTGGCCGAAGTGGTGCACCCGTCGATCGTGCAGATCTTCAACTTCGTCGAGCACAGCGACAAGCACGGCGATCCGGTCGGGTACATCGTCATGGAGTACATCGGCGGGCAGTCACTCAAGCGGGGCCGCGGAGAAAATCTGCCGGTCGCCGAGGCGATCGCCTACATCCTCGAGATACTGCCCGCGCTGAGCTACCTGCATTCCATCGGCCTGGTCTACAACGACCTGAAGCCGGAGAACATCATGCTCACCGAGGAGCAGCTCAAACTGATCGACCTCGGTGCCGTCTCGCGGATCAACTCGTTCGGCTACCTCTACGGCACCCCGGGTTATCAGGCCCCCGAGATAGTTCGGACCGGTCCGACGGTGGCCACCGATATCTACACCGTAGGACGCACGTTGGCGGCGCTGACCCTTACTCTGCGCACGCGTAACGGCCGCTATGTCGACGGGTTGCCCGACGACGACCCGGTGCTGATCAAGTACGACTCTTTCGCCCGGTTGCTGCGTCGCGCAATCGATCCCGACCCGCGACGACGGTTCAGCAGCGCCGAGGAGATGTCGGGGCAGCTGATGGGGGTATTGCGGGAGGTCGTGGCCCAGGACACCGGGATCCCTCGGCCCGGGTTGTCGACGATCTTCAGCCCCAGCCGCTCGACGTTCGGAGTGGATCTGCTGGTCGCGCACACCGACGTGTACCTGGACGGCCAGGTGCACTCGGAGAATTTGACGGCCAAGGAGATCGTCACCGCGCTGCCGGTGCCGCTGGTCGATCCGACCGACGTGGCGGCCCCGGTATTGCAGGCGACGGTGCTTTCGCAGCCGGTACAGACACTGGACTCGCTGCGGGCGGCCCGGCACGGCTCCCTGGATGCCGAGGGCCTGGACCTCAGCGAGTCGGTGGAGCTGCCGTTGATGGAGGTCCGGGCGCTGCTGGACCTGGGGGATGTCAGCAAGGCCGCCCGCAAGCTGGAAGATCTTGCCGAACGGGTCGGCTGGCAGTGGCGACTAATCTGGTACCGGGCGGTGGCCGGGTTGCTCACCGGCGACTATGACTCTGCCATCAAGCATTTCACCGAGGTCCTGGACACGTTCCCGGGCGAACTGGCACCCAAACTGGCGCTGGCTGCCACGGCCGAACTGGCCGGCAACCCCGACCAGCACAACTACTACCAGACGGTGTGGGCCACCAACGACGGCGTGATCTCGGCGGCTTTCGGGCTGGCCAGAGCCCGCTCGGCGATGGGCGACCGCAGCGGCGCGGTGCGGACCCTCGACGAAGTACCGCCCACCTCGCGACATTTCACCACCGCTCGCCTGACCAGTGCGGTCACCCTGTTGTCCGGGCGCAGCCAGAGCGAGATCACCGAGGAGCAGATCCGCGACGCGGCGCGGCGGGTGGAAGCGCTGCCGCCCACCGAACCCCGGGTTCTGCAGATCCGCGCACTGGTGCTCGGCGGCGCGATGGACTGGCTGCAGGACAATCGGGGCAACAAACAAGCCAGCACGAACCACATCCTGGGATTCCCGTTCACCGACCATGGCCTGCGGCTGGGTGTCGAGGCATCGTTGCGCAGCCTGGCCAGGGTGGCACCCACCCAGCGCCATCGCTACACCCTGGTGGACATGGCCAACCAGGTGCGACCCACGAGTACCTTCTGACCGGTAGTTGCACGCGCGCAACAACATTGAGAAGAAATTTCGGCGCTAATTCTTGCGTTCGACCCGGTGCCGTGCTAAATCAGATGTATGCCGTCAGGCACACATTTACTCAAGCTTTGACACCACATTGAATGAGTTGGAGGTGGCGACGATGCTGATGCGAACCGATCCGTTCCGCGACTTCGACCGCTTCACCCAGCGGGTCTTGGGGACCGCCGCACGTCCGTCCGCGATGCCAATGGACGCCTGGCGCGACGGCTCGTCGTTTGTCGTGGAGTTCGATTTGCCCGGCGTCAAAGAGGATTCGTTGGACATCGACATCGAGCGCAACGTGGTGACGGTGCGCGCGGAGCGCCCCGATGTCGAACCGGGCCGGGAGATGGTGGCCAACGAGCGCCCCCGCGGTGTGTTCAGTCGGCAGTTGGTGCTGGGCGATAACCTGGACACCGAGAAGATCGAGGCGTCATACGACGCGGGAGTCCTGACACTGCGAATTCCGGTGGCCGAGAGGGCAAAGCCGCGCAAGGTAGCAGTCGAGCGGCGCAACGGGCACCAGGTCGTCGACGCCTGAGAGGCCACCAGATGACCAGCCTGTTGATTCCGGCTGAGCTGGACCTGGCCGGGGAAGTCGCCGAGCTGATCGCCGAGGTCGACGCCATCTTGTGTGCGGCCGTGGCTACCAGTCGCCGGCCACCGGCATCACCCGTCGCCTCGAGCGTCCCACTCAGGCCGCGTCCCGGACCAGCGCACCGGGTGCGCGCCGTCCAGCGCAGCCCCCCGGCTTCCCCTTGAGCACGAGCACAGTTGAGCACTTCGAAAGGCAGGTGATGGCATCACAATAGACACAGCCGAGCGGCCCGTACCCCGGTCCACATGTGAGCGCGCTCATCGCTGATGAGATTCGCCATTGCCCCTGTGGGCGGTCAAGGCCGGGGCGGGCGCCGGCCGCCCGTTCCATCGAGTGTGCGTACACCGCGCGATTTCGGTCTTATCCGCGCGGTGGCGGCACACTCAAAGCAGTAGCAGCACAATCAAATCCGCGACCGGGCCGCCGCCGCCTCGAGCGCGGCGCGGACCCGTCGCACAATCTCCGCCGGATGGTTCTCGGCGACTACCCGGACGACGATCCAGCCCATCCGCTCGAGCATTTCCAGCCGTTTGATGTCTTTGACGAATTGACGGCGGTCGGTGCGATGGTGGTCGCCGTCGTACTCGACCGCTACCATCGACTCCCGCCAACCCAGATCCAGATACGCGAGGGGAAGGCCGTCACCGCCCACCACCGGAATCTGTGTCTGCGGCCGCGGAAAGCCGGCATCGGTGAGCAGTAGCCGCAGATAGCTTTCCCGCGGCGACTGCGACCCTGCATCCACCAGCTCGAGCGCAGCCTCCAAACGCCGCAACCCCGGTGAGCCGGGATGGCACTCGGCGAGCGTCAACACGTCGTCGACCTTGAAACCCGTTGCGCGAGATAACGCATCGAGTCGCGCTACCGCCGACCGTATCGCCCCGCGCCGGCCGATATCGAAGGCGGTTCGCTCGGGTGTGGTGACCGGGCGCCCGTCGATGATCTGGACTTCACCGTCGTGCAGGCCTTCGCGCCGAGTCAGTACACCGCGCGGCGCCCTCGGATTGCGGTGGATCAGCTCGATCGGAACGTCGTCGGGGATCCACTCGGCCCCATGCAGCGCGGCCGCGGCCGCACCCGCGATCGTCCCTCGGCGACGCGACCACAGCCATGCCGCGACAGTGCGCTGCTGCAGCGAGGGCTGCAGGCCTTTCGGCAGGTAGACATTCGGGAACACCGGCCGGTACCGCGTACGCAGCCGATGCCAGTCCAGGGCACCGGACGCCAACGCCTCGCTGCCGATGAAGGGACCCGCCACGTCGCTCATGCCAGCACGCTCGCATGACGACCGCGTACGGCGCTTACCACCGTCCACAGCCACACTCAGCGAAACATAGGTTTGCGCGCGACGGTAGGACACTATGGCCGGGCAGTCCCCGAGATGGATCGCGGGGCCCGCGTCCTGCGCAGGACCGGGTTCGGGGTCACCGGCCCCGAGGTCGACGCGGTGGTCGGACAGAACTGGCCCAGCAATGTCGATACCGCGCTGGCCGCCGACCGCGGCGCGATCGCCACCCCGATACCAACAGCGCCAAAGCCGCCAACGAGAACCTGGCCCGCGAATTCGTGGAGCTGTTCACCCTGGGCCATGACAACGGCTATACCCGCGCCCTGACGGGCTGGACGCTCGGCACCGACGGCCGAACCGCCCTGCTCGCACACCGCTAGACCCGCGCCCCAAGAGGCCGGCCCCTATAGCAAGCTCACGCAGTCCTGTGCGATGGCCAGTTCCTCGTTGGTCGGCACCACCAGAACCGCGACCCGCGAACTCGGCGTGGATATCCGGCGCATACCGGAGGCCGACGCGGCGTTCGCTTCTTCATCCAGCTCGATTCCCAACTCCCGCAGCCCCGACAGCGCATCCCGGCGCACCGCCGCGTCGTGCTCGCCGATGCCCGCGGTGAAACTCACCACATCGGTGTGGCCCAGCACCGCCAGGTAGGCGCCAATGTACTTGCGCAGCCGGTGGATGAACACGTCGTAGGCCAATTTTGCTGTGGAGTCGCCGGAGTCGATCATCGTCCGCAGCCGCCGAAAGTCACGCTCGCCGCTCAGGCCGAGCACGCCCGCGTGATTGTTCAGCATCGACTCGATCTCGTCGACACTCATACCGGCGGTCCGCCACAAGTAGCCGAACACGCACGCATCGATGTCACCGCTGCGGGTGCCCATCACCAGGCCTTCCAGCGGCGTCAAGCCCATCGACGTCTCTACCGGTCGCCCGGCGGCTAACGCGGATGCCGATGCACCGTTACCCAGGTGCAGCACGATCTGATTCAGCTCGCCCTGCGGTCTGCCCAGAAACGCCGCCGCCTGCCCGCTGACGAATTCGTGTGAGGTGCCGTGGAATCCGTACCGGCGGATCTGCCATTTCTTGGCGAGTTCGCGATCGATGGCGTAGGTGGCGGCGGCCGCGGGCAGGTGATGGAAGAACGCAGTATCGAACACCGCGATGTGCGGCACTGCGGGCGGCAGTTTGCGTGCCACCTCGATGCCTCGTAGTGCCGGCGGGTTGTGCAGCGGCGCCAGCGGGGCGAGCTCCTCCAGTTCCCGGATCACGTCGTCATTTAGCAGGGTCGGACGGTGAAAACGATTGCCGCCATGAACCACCCGGTGCCCGACCGCGGCGAGCCCGCAATGCTGCAGGTCGATACCGTCGTCGGTCAGCATCTCGAACGCGCGGCGCAGCGCTTCTTCGTGATCGGGGATCGGTGATGACGGCTCCCCGATCTTTTCGACCGTGCCACCGGCTCGCGACTCACCGGAATCAGGATCGACGAGCTGGAATTTCAATGATGAGGATCCGGAGTTGATCACCAGGACCAGACGATCACTCATGGATGCCCTGCGCCTGAATCGCCGTGATCGCCACGGTATTGACGATGTCCTCGACCAGCGCGCCCCGGGACAGGTCGTTGACCGGCTTGCGAAGGCCCTGCAGCACGGGACCGATCGCGATGGCACCCGCGGAACGCTGCACCGCCTTATAGGTGTTGTTGCCGGTGTTCAGGTCCGGAAAGATCAGCACGGTGGCGCGGCCGGCGACCGGCGAGTCGCGCATCTTGGTCGCCGCGACCGATGGGTCGACCGCGGCGTCGTACTGGATCGGCCCCTCGACCAGTAGCTGCGGATCCCGGGACCGCACCAATTCGGTTGCTTTCCTTACTTTCTCGACGTCGGCACCGGACCCCGACGCGCCAGTCGAGTAGGACAGCATGGCCACCCGCGGCTCGATGCCGAATTGGGCGGCCGTGCGCGCCGAGGAGATCGCGATGTCGGCGAGCTGTTCGGTGCTCGGGTTGGGAATGATGGCGCAGTCGCCATAGGCCAGCACGCGGTCCGGCAGGCACATCAGAAAGATGCTGGAGACCGTGGACACATCGGGCATCGTCCGGATAATTTCCAGCGCGGGCCGCACGGTGTGCGCGGTGGTGTGCACGGCGCCCGACACCATTCCGTCGACCTTTCCGTTGTACACCAGCATGGTACCGAAATACGTTGCGTCGTTCATGATTTCGCGGGCATGCTCCAATGTGACGCCCTTGGCCTTGCGCAGCTCGGCGTACTGTTCAGCGAACTGCTCGTGCAGGTCGCTGCTGCGCGGGTCGAGCACCGTTGCGTCGTCGAGGCTGACGCCGAGTTCCGCTGCCCGCGATCGGATTTGGGATTCGTCTCCCAGGATCGTCAAGTCGGCGACACCGCGCTGCAGCAGGCGGCCCGCCGAGCGCAGGATCCGGTCGTCCTCGCCTTCGGGCAGCACGATGCGCTGGCGGTCGGCCCGGGCGCGCTGCTCCAACTGGTGGGTGAACATCTGCGGCGTGGTGACGGTCGGGATCGGGATGGTGAGCTGCTCGAGCAGATCGTCGACGTCGACATGCCGGTCCATCAGCTGCAGTGCGGTGTCGATCTTGCGTTGCGAGGACGCGGTGACCCGGCCGCGGGCAGCGGCCGCTGCGCTGGCCGTGTCGTAGGTGCCCAGCGCGGTGGCGATGATGGGCAGCCGCAGCCGCAGACCGACGACGAGGGCGGCGATCGATGGGTGCAGATCGAAGCCGCCGTTGAGCACGAGGCACGACAATGACGGAAAGCCTTCTGCCGCATGGGCACTGGCGACCGCGAGCACCACGTCGGAGCGGTCGCCGGGGGTGATCACCGCCATACCGTCGCGCAGCCGTTCCAGCACGTGGTCGGCCGTCATCCCGGCGACCATCACGTCCATCACCTCGCGCTGGGCCAGCTGTTCGTCACCGCGAACGGGCGTACCGTCCACGGCTTCGGTCAGTTCGGCTACCGTCGGCGCCGCCAGCAACGGCTCCTCGGGCAGCACGTAGGCGCGCGGGGTGAACTTGCGGAGCGCATCGGCGACGTCCTGCATTTCGTCCGGTTCACACCGGTTGGCGACGACGGCCGCCGTGTGCGCCCGCTGCGCGGACAGTTCGGCCAGACACACCTCGACCACGCTGGCGACCTCGTCGGGAGTACGGCCCGTGCCACGCACCGTCAGCAGCACCGGTGCGCCCAGGTTGACCGCGATCCGGGCGTTCACCGAGAGTTCGGCCGGGCTGGTCACGTCGGTGTAGTCACTGCCGACGATCACCACCGCGTCGCAGTGCTCGGCCACCGCGTGATAGGCGTCGACGATGCGGGCGATCGCGGCGTCACTGTCGTCGCGCAACTGCTGGTAAGTCACCCCGACGCACTGCTCGTAGGTCAGACCCGCGGTGGAATGCTCGAGCAGCAGCTCCAGGATGTAGTCACGGTCCTCGC